>CAZQEZ010000029.1:0-36997 GCA_964592475.1 uncultured Roseivirgaceae bacterium | reverse complement strand
CCTGAATATCGGTTACAGTTCCATTACTGGTGCCCTTTTCTACCACGTTAACGCCAGGCAAACCTTCGTCAGTATCAAAAGCAGTTACCTTACCGGTGATTTTGCGGGTTTGTATGATAATTTCCACCCTTGGTTTTCGCTTCAATTCATAATTGGAGCCTTTCTTAATGCCAATGTTATTGTTGATCTGCTGAAATACCAAGCCGGTTTCTCTTGATATTTGGGTAAGCAAATCTTCTACTGACATTTTTTTTCTTTGTAGTGTAAAAGTATTCTCCAGGTAATCTTCACTCTCGTAAATGGTGAACCTGAATTCCGTTTTGGATTCGATGCGGGAAAATACATCCTTTAATTTTACATCTTCAAATCCCAAATTCACAAATACCTCCTTTACACTCTGGCTTTTCTGCGCGTTACTTTCCGAAGCAAATACCAGGGTAAACAGAAGAACCTGCACTAACATGCCTAGAGCAAAATACTTTGTCATCTTTAATAGTAATTGTAATCCATAATTTTTCATAAATTTGTAATAATTAAACGTACAACATATGTTTAGCTTCTAAGCCCGAGCGACCAACTTTTGCTTAGAAGAGTTTTTGAAAGCCATGGGCTCAATCCCATGGCTTTTGTATTTTGAGTTTCCGATCTTTATTTAAAATTAATTATCAATTCATCCTTACCTAATTTATAATTAAACTCTTTACCAAATCGCAAATTCTTAAGTATGTTACGCAGGCTTTCATCCTGATAAGTGGTAGATAACTTCCAACCTGCCGGAGGAGCACCTTGGGTGGTAATTTTTGTACCGTACCAACGCTCAAGTTTTTGTATCACTTCATGGTAATCAGCCTTACTGAAGACCAGCTTACCACTTTTCCAGCCAATTACTTTTTCTTCATTAAATACTTCCGTTTCAGTTACATTACTGATAGCATCAAATTTCACCTGGTATCCAGGCTCTAATAAAATATCTTCATTGTCATTTTCATTATTTTTGACAGACACGGCAACCTTACCATGCAGTAGGGAAACTTTTACCTGCTGAGCTACAGGATAAGCCTCCACGTTAAATGCAGTGCCTAATGCTGTAGTTGTAAGCTTGCCACTTATCACGCGAAAAGGTAAAACTTCATTTTTTGCCACTTCAAATAATGCCTCCCCGTCCAAACTTATTTCGCGATTGGTTTCATTGAAATTGGAATAATATGATAAATTGGAGGCGCCATTTAACCACACGAGGGTACCATCGGGCAAGTAGAATTTAGCTTTTTGCCCGGCCGGATTTGATTTTATTATTTTTTGAATGGCAATCGAAGCTGATGTTTCAGACGACGTGTCTAGCATCCAATTGATTACAAATAAAGGAGTGCTAACAAAAAGAATAACAACAGCAGCGATTTTTAACAAATAATTCCAGTCAAATGATTTTGAGTATGCTGACATCTGACTCCTTTGCCATATATGATCGATTTGTGCTTCGGTATTTATCAATGCCGGTTCTGCAGATTTTTCCTGCCAAACCTTTGACAATGCTTCTACAGTCTTTTGGTTCTCTTTGGAATCACGGAGCCATTGCGCTAATTTGGCCTCCTCCTCTGTGGAAATATTGCCGGTAAATCGTTTTCTAAGTAATCGATATAATTCGTCTTCTGCCATTCTTTTGACGTGTATTTGCTATAAAGACAGCTAAAGAAGAAAAAGGGCGTAATGGGAAATGAAATTTTTTTTAAATTTTTAATTTAAGCAAACAAAAGGAAGATTGCGTACTTCTATTAATTAAAACAACCAGTTAAATTAAATTAGCCCCGAAAGAGCGTAATATCATAGCCCAGGGCGCAGCCCTGGATTGTCAGCCTTGGCTGACGGGGTGAGGAGGATTAAGGAGGGGGAAGTCCGCTGGCGGACAGGGTGTTAGGGGTTTTCGACATTTTCAAGTAAATTTATTATGCTTTATATTCTAATTCTTTAGTTGTATCAAATTTCTGCTTTAATAGATTATTTGCGCTAATTAATTAAGCTCTTTTCTTCCTCACCCCCTGGCCCCATAGCCGTCAACCTAAGACTTATGAAGGCCCGAAGGGTCGAAATCAATAGCACAGGGTGCAGCCCTGTGCTATTGATTAATATGAGCATGAGCCCCAAAGTGGGCGAAATCAATGGTCATATTGGATTTGTTACCAATTTTGAAAATATTTATAGAAAAAAATGGCATTTGGAATTGCGCCCTTTCAGGGTGCTGGCACTTACTCCGGTTGATCATTTAGTTTCCGACTTAAAATATAGAGTAGCAAGTGTCAGCATCGAGTAACAACCAGCTATTCGTGCCTAATTCACCAGCAACAAAACGCAGCCCGCCCATCAAAAACACGTCATTCCGACTTTACCGGCTGGCAGCACACAAATTGTATCCGGTATTTAACGCTACAGTAAAAAGATCAGTTAAGCACCAGGAGGAATCTCCATCGGATCGTAGCCCGCCATAACCGGATTGTAAACCGAACCCACCCAAGCCACCTTACAAGCACCTAAGATTCACTGAGCCAGAATATAAATAATTCTCCTTGAAATACGCATTGATAACCATTTCCGTTCCGATGACCTTACATTATGCTATCTGCCAGCATCATCTAAGCACCCCAATATTTTGCCGACACTAAGCAATTAAATTCGTGTATAGTAGCCAGCATTGGATTTATATTTCACTAAAACTTTATTCTCATCGCGAAAGCGTGAACCGGGTGCATAAAATTCCGTGGCTTCCTGTTTTGAATCTTGTTCTTTTTTTCCGTTTCCTATGTTATCATGAAATTGAAATATTTTAATATATTTTCAAGTCTTCTTGTATTTACCAATAATGATATTACACAACAAATCATATAGACCTAAATAGTGTAATAATCAAGCTGATCTTAAACTACCAAACTTCAGATCAATAAGGAAAGGGAGATCAAAAGTAAAATCAATCCAGCCTTATGCTTAATACTAATCATCGGAGTAGTACTTTTCTTTTCGGAGTTGTATAACTCGACAACTTCTTTCAAAGAGCGGAGAGCCAGTTCCAAATGCTTCTTAACAGTTTTTTCTGCCAGATCGAGTATTTGAGCTACTTCTTTAATTTTTAAGCCATCGTCTTTTACCATTTTATAAACCATGCGGCGCTTGGGAGGTAATTTTTCCACCGTATTAAAAATAATTTGTCGAAGTTCTTCGGCCAGAATAGTTTCGTAAGGTTGCACGTACTGATGGGTGAGGTGATCATCACTTAGTTCCACATTATTATCACTGCTTAACCGCTGCTTTTTTAGTAAATTCAGCGCCTGGTTTTTAATGGCCAGGTACAGGTAACCTTCAAAATTATTTATTTCCGGAAGTTTTTCTTTTTGTTTCAGTAACTTGATCATTACATCAGAAACCACATCTTCGGCATCCTGATAGGATTTTAAAAATAGTAAGGCAAAGCGGATCAGCTGGGCATGATAATAGTTAAAAAATTGAGCAAAGGCTTTCTTGTCATTGTGACGGGCAATTCTGATTAATAGCTGCTGTATGTGGTGGTATTTTGCCAAGATCGAAAAACTTTACTCAATTATAAGCTATCTATTTAATATTGTCAAATAATCTTCATTTTTTTGGCTTAAAATACATTTTTCAAAAAATTCTCTGTTTATATCTAAATTTTAATAAAAACACTGAAAATACAATTGTTAAATAAATTGCAGATATACTGCTGCTCTAAAATGTACAACTGATCTAAAAAGGTTCTTTGCCAGCATTTATGGGTATGAGAATACTGGGATTGTTGATCCTTGACATTTACGATCTTCACCATTTGCCGCTATATGACAGTTACTACAAATTAAGGCTATAGTTCCAGATCGGGTTATCATAAAATAGATAATAGATTATTACTCTTCAAATCTGGTAGCATCTGACCAATCATCTGTTCTGAAAGAAGAAACTGGCAGCAGATTGGTATCGTAAAGGGAGCCAATCACCCAATTTTGCCAGGCATAGCGTATTGCCACCGGCTTTTCAACTCGATCGCTTTTCACCAGCACCTGCCTTCTATTGACAATTTTGGCCTTGGCCGGATAAAAAACCTTATTATCACCAGCTATTTCAAAATTTTGCAAATCGTCGAAAGCATAAAGACCGTCTTCGGCATTTTTGAAATGTAAAATGATAGCCTCATCGTTTATTTCCATAGAATCATAAACAGGAGATGAACCATGGATATTTTTAAAATTATAAGTTTGATCAAGCGCATTAAAGAGCAAGCGATTAGCTACCTCTTTTTTTCGAGGTGGGTGTATCGAGTAATCATCCCCAATATCTAGCGTGATTGCTATTCCGGAATTGGGGATCAGATCTAGACATTCAAGCTGAGCTTCTCGCATAAAAGCCGAATTATCCACCGTAGAAAAATGATAATTATTACCATACATAAAAGGGGCTATTTGCACGTAGTAAAATGGAAACTCGCCAATGTCCCAACGATCGCGCCAATCTTTTACCATAGCAGGAAAAAGCTCTTTATACTTTTGTGGTTCTTTCCGGTTTGATTCACCCTGGTACCACAAAGCACCCTTTATGGAATAAGGGATTAAAGGATGAACCATAGCATTGTATAGAGCTGTAGGAATATGATTAGTGCCCTTATTGATGTCTACATCCGATAAATCAACTTTTTGATACTTCCTGATCATTTCCTCACTAATCCAGGCTTCTACCGAACTACCGCCCCAGGAGGTGTGAATCATACCCACTGGTACATCAAGAATTTCCTGCAATTGCTGTCCGAAAAAATAGGCCACAGCACTAAATTCCCAGGTGTTATCAGGAGAAGCAGCTTGCCAACCTGTATATTCATCTACATTTTTCAGAGGTGTTTTACTACCAACCCTATCTACCGAGAATAATCGAAGCTTCGGGTTCCGGGAATGAGCTGTCGCCATAGGCCCACCAAACGTAGGCTCACCGTTGTAGCCTTTTAGTGGTTGCTGCATATTTGATTGGCCTGAACAGAGCCAAACTTCACCGAAAAGAATATTCTCGAGTTTTTTCTCAGTGTTATCCCCTTTAACGGTAATGGTTTGAGGCTCCTTACTAAGCGTAGTTTGCAATTGAAATATCCAATTACCTTCTTTGTCAGCCTTCATTTTCAATGGCGAATCCAGCCAGGATGCAGAAAGCGTGATGTTCTCCTGCGGATCACTCCATCCCCATAATGTAACCTTTGTATTGCGCTGAAGCACCATGTTGGACGATATTATCGCAGGCAATTCCAAAGCTACACTTAATTGTGGTAGGAAGAAGAAAACCAATATTGCAAATAAGCAGTATAATCTTATTTTTTTCATAATTTGTTATTTTTTTTCACTTTTAATTTTGGCGTTTAAAAATAGTGATTTCTACCCACACAATTTCATATAGAACCCAATTTTATGAGAAGTATAATTTCATCTTTACTAACTAAAATGAACTTTAATGATAAAACCCTGGTTAAATTAATTTACTGATAATAAATTTATATATTTGTTGGCATGAAGTCTTTCGCTGGTATATTATTCAGTAGTATCATTTTTTTTAGCAGCTTTCTGCCCAGCCGAAACCTAACCGAGCTTTCTCAACTATCCAATTTAGAAGCTCACTTTCAATTGCATAAACTTGAAAGTGAGGAACAAACAGTTTCCTTTTGGCTGTTCTTTTGGCAACATTATAGCCCTTTTACTACTTCACATGAGCATTCGCAAGACCACGAACTTCCACTTTACAACGTAGCTACTTCGGTAGTTTTTACTTGCTTAAGTTCAGCCATAAAATTGAATAATCCATACCGCCTTATTAAACAATTTTATGGTAATTATTTTATTAATAATTATCATTTCCTTTTTGTAAACCTACTAATACAACCTCCCAAAGGCGCCCTTATCTAACATTTCACCTCAATTTTCTTTTCATTTCTATTAATTGTTCAAGCAATGATCAATTTACTTATACAATTTAGTGTAAAAAACAAAATCATAATACTGCTCTTAACAGCCTCAATGATTGTTTTTGGTATTTATTCGGCAATGAATATACCTATCGGAGCAGTACCCGATATTACCAATAACCAGGTACAGGTGATTACAACCTCACGTAATTTATCTACCCTCGATGTAGAGCAATTTATTACGTACCCCGTAGAGCTGGAGATGGCCAACCTTCCCGGAGTGAAGGAAATTCGCTCAATATCGAAATTTGGATTATCTGTGGTAACTATTGTGTTTGACGACAATATGGGTACCTACCTGCCCAGGCAATTAATTGCTGAAAAAATCAAATCCGCCAGTGAAAAAATTCCGGAACGATATGGAAGCCCAAAAATGGGTCCTATTAGTACCGGATTGGGGGAAATATATCAATATACCCTGGAGGTAAAACCAGAATTCATTGATCAATACAGTGTGATGGAATTACGAACTATACAGGATTGGCTGGTAAGAAGACAATTAGCTGGCGTGAAAGGGGTGGTAGAAGTAAATACCTGGGGTGGCTTTTTGAAACAATATGAAGTAGCTGTAGACCCTGAAAAGTTAAAATCTCACCAAATTTCATTACAACAAGTATTTGTAGCGTTACAAAATAATAATCAAAATGCAGGAGGCGGCTACATTGAAAAGACCACGGAAAGTTATTTCATAAGAGGCGAGGGAATGATCTCAAGCATGGATGACATAAAAAATATCGTGGTGAATAATGAAAATGGAGTACCTCTTTTGATCAAACATGTAGCAGAAGTAAAATATGGACATGCTGTAAGATTCGGTGCGATTACTGGTAATGGTGAGGGAGAAAAAGTAATGGGCCAGATTATGATGCTTAAAGATGCCAATTCATTTGAAGTAATAGAAGCAGTGAAAACTCGCATGGCTAAAATTGAAAAAACCTTGCCGGATGGCGTTTATATCAATGATTTTCTGGAGCGAACCGAACTAATCAACAAAACAACAAGTACGGTTACCGAAAACCTGGTACTGGGTGCACTGATCGTAATCTTCGTTCTGGTCATTTTGATGGGCGATACCCGAGCTGGTATTATAGTAGCTTCTGTTATTCCACTAGCCATGCTCTTCGGATTAAGCATAATGTATGTGTTTGGCGTTGATGTAAACCTGATGAGCCTGGGCGCGATTGACTTTGGAATTTTGGTAGACGGTGCGGTTATCATTGTAGAATTTATTGTTTTACAAATATACCAACAGCAAGCCCGACTTAAGCTACTAAAGGGCCAGCAACTTCAGCACGAAAAAGATCAGATTGCTATAAATGGTAGTAGTCGCATGATGAGAAGTGCTATTTTCGGTCAAATAATTATATTGATCGTATTCATTCCCATCTTGTCTTTATCAGGAATAGAAGGAAAAATGTTCCGTCCAATGGCTTTATCATTTAGTTTTATCTTAATTGGCGCCATGATCCTTTGTCTTACTTATGTTCCTGCAATCGCGGCATTATTTCTTAAACCACCCAAAAAAGAAAAAAAGACCGTGGCAGACCGGATCATGAATTTTTTGCAAAAACTCTACACGCCCTCTATAAAATATGCCCTGGATCATCGCAAAGTAGTAATAAGCAGTTCGGTATTTCTCTTAGCCATCACTGTATTTGTGTTCTTTAGGCTGGGTGGCGAATTTGTGCCTACACTGGATGAAGGGGATTACGTAGTACAGCCGGTACTAAGACCTGGCACCTCTTTATCGGAAACCATCGCCATCAATACAAAAATTGAAAAAATATTATTAGAAAAATTTCCTGAAGTAGAGCAAGTGGTATCCCGGATAGGGGCCGCGGAAGTACCCACCGATCCTATGTCAATGGAAATGTCGGATATAATTGTAATATTAAAAGACCAGGAAGAGTGGGTAAGTGCCGATACCAAAGATGAATTGGCTGATAAAATGAAGGAAGCCATGAGCGCGATTCCAGGAATTGAATATGAATTTACCCAACCTATCGAAATGCGCTTCAATGAATTGATTACCGGGGTGCGGGCTGATGTAGCTATTAAAATTTATGGAGAAGACCTTGATATTCTCTTCAGTAAAGGCAATGAAATAAAAAATTTGGCAAGTCAGGTTCCTGGCGCTTCAGATGTATTAGTTGAGCAGATAACAGGCTTACCGCAGGTTGCTATCAGATACCAACGTGAACGAATGGCTCAGTATGGTTTACAAATAAGTGACCTTAACAACGTGGTACAAATGGCATATGCTGGCGTAACGGCCGGCAATGTTTTTGAAGGAGAGAAACGGTTCGATCTGGTAATAAGAATGGAAGAAAAATACCGGCAGAATTTAAATTCTATTTCCAATCTATATGTAGAATTACCCAAGGGAGGACAAATTCCAATTAGGGAAGTAGCTGATATTGAAATTAAAGCCGGCCCGGCACAAATTTCACGGGACGATACCCGCAGGCGTATCGTGGTATCTGTAAATGTACGTAATCGTGACATGGAATCGGTGGTAGAAGATATGCAGGCTTTGATCGAAAAAAATGTAAGCCTTCCTGATGGTTACTCCATAGACTACGGAGGTCAATTTGAAAACCTGCGTTCAGCCAAGGAACGATTACTAATTGCGGTACCTGTAGCACTTTTACTTATCTTCATTTTATTGTTTTTTACTTTTGGTTCTATAAAGCAAGCGCTGCTCATTTTCACTGCCATACCTCTGTCGGCAGTCGGCGGAGTATTTTCGCTATGGATAAGGGGATTACCATTTAGCATTTCTGCCGGTGTAGGATTTATAGCATTATTTGGTATCGCGGTACTTAATGGTATCATTTTAATTAGCTTTTTTAACGAATTAAAGCACAATGAAGGGATAAGTGACATAAAAGACCGAGTATTAAAAGGATCTAAGCTTCGATTGCGCCCGGTTATACTTACTGCAGCCACCGATATTCTAGGCTTTGCCCCCATGGCTTTTTCTACCTCTGCAGGTGCCGAGGTGCAACGGCCATTGGCTACAGTGGTAATTGGCGGTTTACTTACTTCCACATTACTCACACTAATCGCGCTGCCAGTATTATATTACCTATTTGACGAAATGAAAATAAACCTGAAAAAAATGAAAGTATCTGGAGCAGGCATTTTTGCAACTATATTCCTTTTGGTTGTACCTGCCGCCATCACGGCTCAACCTAAAGATGACGAACCACTTGACTTGCAACAGTGCTTACAAATCGTGTTAAAAAACAACGCGGGTTTGCACTCCTCCGAATTACTAATAGAGGAGGCTGAAGAATTGCGCAAAACATCTTTTGATCCCGGGCGGACCATGCTCTTCGCGGGCACTGAAGAAAATAATACCAGGGTGGAAATGGATGGAATAAATTCATATGGTGTACAGCAAACCATCGAGTTTCCTACTGTTTACCTGGCTAGAAGCAACAAGAATAAGCAAAATGTTGCTGTGCAAAAAGCTGCTTATCATCAGCAAGAGTTTTTACTCAAAAAGCAAGTATCCCAAACTTATTATCATTACCAATACCTGCGCCAGCGCCTTAACCTTTATTGGCAACTGGATAGCCTTTATCAAAATATTGCGCTTATGAGCGAAAGTAAACAAGCTTATGGTGAGACGGGAAAATTGGAAAGTATTACCAACCGGGCACGGGCTCAGGAGGTAGCAGTATTGGCCGACCAGGCTGCCCTGGATCTTGAAAACAGCTTTCAGCAACTGGCTGGTCTTTTACAAATAGATGAAACGTTTACCATAGCCGATGAAAACTTAGATAAAGTAACGGTGATGGATACTTTAGCAACTTCAATGCTACCAGCCATGGAATATATCAATAGCTTGCATGGCTATTGGAAAGCTCAATGGCAGGTAGAAAAAAACCAATGGCTACCCGGGCTTTATCTGCAGTATTTTTTGCAAGAAGTAGATGGACAAAGTGGTTTCATGGGCTATCAGCTAGGATTGAACTTCCCGTTATGGTTTCCTGCTCGACAAGGTAAAATACAAGCGGCAAAAATCAAAGCTGAAAGCATAAGTGCGCAAAAGCAAAATTTACACTATCAAATAGATTCGCGCAAAAATCAATTATTAGCCCAGTTACAGAAAAGTGATAAATATCTGGATTATTATCACAATCAGGGATTAGCAATGGCTGATCAATTGATCAGTATTGCGGAAAAATCTTATCGAACTGGTGAGACGGGTTATTTACAATATTTGCAAAGCCTGGAGCAAGCCCTGCGTATTAAAATGTCTTATTTAAAAAATTTAAATGATTACAACCAGGTATCTTTTGAATTAAAATACCTGCAGATACCACAAAATTGATATAATTATGAAAAAATTAATGTATTATACATTGGTAATTATCTTCTTTGCCATCGCATGCAAAAACGAATCGGAAGTGAAAACTACGGAAGTGCCAAAAAATACTGGTAAAGTCGTGCTTAATCACCACCAAATAAAAACCATACAATTAACTACAGATTCAATGAAGCCACGCTCCATAAAAAAAGTGGTGAATGCAATTGGTTACTTTCACGTACCACCCAAGTATCATGCTAGCGTAAGCGCCATGATGGGAGGATATATTACCAGTACTGACCTGCTGGTAGGAGCATTTGTAAAAAAAGGTGAAGTGCTCTGTACTATCAAAAACCCTGATTTTATCGATATGCAACAGCAATTTATGCAAGCTGCTAATGAGTTAAAGTTTCTGAAGGCATCCTATGAAAGGCAACAGAAGTTATTTACCGACAGCATAAGTTCAGAAAAAAACTTGCTACAGGCAGAAGCCAACTACAAAAACATGCTAGCCACCTACCAGGCAGGTAAACAAAAGTTACTCCTCCTCAATTTATCTCCGCTAAGGGTTGAGGAAGGTAATTTTTATAGTGTTATTCCTGTTTTAGCCCCGATTGCAGGATACATTTCTGCCAATAATACAAGCATTGGAGAGTTTGTTTCACCACAAGATAAATTACTCGAAATTATAGACAAGTCACATTTGCACCTGGAGCTATCTGTGCATGAACATGATGCCATGAAAATAAAACCTGGCCAGCAGGTCAATTTTGTCATCCCTAGTCTTGGTCAGGAAGAACGAAATGCCACCATTTTTCAGGTTGGCAAATCATTACGTGCAGAAGATAGAACTATCACGGTACATGCACATTTGACTGATGAAAATGAAACAATAAAGTTTATTTCTGGCATGTATCTAGAGGCAGAAATTGTAATTGATAACCAAAGAACAGCATCTTTACCAGAAGAGGCCGTGATAAAATCGGGCAAAAAGTCTTACATATTCGTAAAAGAGAAGGAAGAAAATAGTGGTACTACTTTTACACGTGTGGCCGTAAATATTTCTGGTTCAAGTAAAGGTTTTGTCGGTATTTTACCCGAGATAGATTTGCCCGAAAATGCCCAAGTCGTTGTTCAAGGCACCTATTATTTATTATCCGCTATGGAGACTTCGGCAGGTATTTGATTAGTTATAAATAATTTATTGAAGTTTCGCACCTTAAAAATTAAAATAAAATTCCTTAAAATCCCTCCCGAAGCCAAGCCTCGGGAAGAGGTGTTAGGAGAGTGTTTGTCGTCCCGAAATTTAAATTTCGGGATATTTTATTTTAATCTTTAAAATCGCATTTTAACCCCATGTGGATAAAAACCAAGCTTTAAATTCGAAACAAAAATGGAAATGAAAAAATATCCCCGAGGCTAGGCTTCGGGGTTTGCTTCTTCCTTTAGTCCTTCAAAGTATACCAGGTCTTTTAATTTACTTATCTATTCTTTTAATTGATTCTCCTCACCAGCAAACAATCCAGTACTGCCTGGTTTACTTCTTCGTTCATGTTTTCATTATTCTCCGTCCAAAGAACCGTGACAGAATTACTTCCTTTCTGCAACTGCACCGGTACAATATTGGTAAAACCCCAATTGGACCACTCATCGGTGCCCCGCTGCGCCATTACCAGGGTACCGGCTTTTTGCCCGTTCACCTTTAAAGTACGAATGGCGCATTTGTTATCGGTATTCCAGGATCCGCTGCCATTGGCATAGCGAAAGGAAAGCAGATACTCACCGGCTTTATCCACCTGTAAAGGCACCTCAATGCGGGTATTTTTTTCTTTACTGATGTACACATGACCATCGCCACTTACTTGTCTCAGTTGCCATTCACAGGCTGGGGCATATTGCTCCACTTCTATTTTTTTCTGTTGCGTATCAGGCAAATAGTAATACGGCTCGCTGCTAAACGATTCCCATCCATGCTCATCGAGGGCAGTAATTTTGTATCGCCCATGGGCATTGGCAGGAATAGTAAACTCATTCGATTCTATCGTTTCAACCCGCTGACCGTCACGGTAAATCCTGTAATTAATGGCACCTTCAATAGCAAACCAGTTTAAAAGGTTGTCGGCCAATTCAACAACCGGCGCTGGCAAGCTAAAATGGTTTTCCACCAAATTAATTCCCGAATCACCGCTGAATTGATTGTTCATGACAATCTCCAGCTCGTGAATTCCTTCCAAATCAGCAGGAATTTTGCCATCAGCCAGTGGTTCACCGCCCAGCCTTATGCTATCAATTGCATCACCATAGCCTTGCAGGGTAATGTTGAAAACTGCATCACGGTACTTAAATCCACTGATGGTTTTGTTACCCGGCAGTTGCTCAGGTACAAATGGATTGAATGTCAATCCATCTACCTGGAATTCCAAACCCAAAAGTACCCGGTATACCATGGCCAGGTTGCCGGCCACGCTCCAAAGCTGCCGGTCCGAATTAATTTCTGTACCGATAAAGTCACCGTTTTCAGCCACAAAGTTTTCCTTATTGGTTAGAAAAAGAGCTGCCGGTCGGTACAATGCTGCCAATCCCTGCATCACCGCCTCCTGGTTGCCGGCTTCAGCCGCCGCCCAGTTCCAGTACGCTTGTACAAAAGGCCAAATGCCGTTGTTATGGTAGGGAGGCACATTAGGAATTTGGGGATAAATGGAAGGTGTGCCAAAGTTAAGTACCGGTACATTGCTGATGATTTCCTTCTGCTTATATGCATCTGCCACCTGATACAAAACGGCCAGTGACTCTCCCAAAGCTTCCGCTCTCGGAGAAACATTCATGAAATGCTCACCATACAGGTATTGGTTGTAAAATCTTCTGTCTGAATTCCACAACTTTTCATTGATGGCTTTTTTAAGCTTATCCGCTTCCTGGCTGTATTTTTCGGCAGTTTCATTTTCCCCTAAATGTTCCGCCAATTGCGAAAGCACCTGAAAAGACTGATAAAATACCACATTGGTACCCAGGGTCAGTGATTGAGAAATGTCTACATTGTCCATCCAGTCCGGGTAAGTTTGTTCGCGCCAGTCCAGAAAGGAAGACTCACCTTTCATCAGCCCGCTCTGCTCATCATAAACCGTGATCATATCTGTTTCCAATGAATTTTTAATCACCGGGAAAACTTTTTGCAACCATTCCTGGTCTCCGGTTGCTTTATAAATTTCCCAGGCAGCAATTGACCACACTACCCGGTCGGTAGAAACTGGCCAGGCGCCTCCGGAACCTGTATCCTGAATGATGCGGCCATTCTTTACCTTGCGCATTAGGCTGGTTTTGGCAACTTCGGGAGCTAAATATGCATAAGATAGTATCACGCTGTAGCTGATATCACGGGTCCACACCCCGGCCCATTTTTCGCCGGTACGAAAAGTACCATCTTCCTCTATCAACATTTCAGTTTCATCCAGGGCCATATTGTACAAGGCATCGATCAAAATCTGTTCGGATTGATAAGAAGGATAGCCGCTGATATCATTTTGCAAATGCCATTCCCGCTCAACCTGTTCATCAGGGTCGTGGGGATTCAAGATAAATGTGGCTTCATAAATCCCATCTGCATTTTCATCCTGCAGTTGATAATCATGATTCTTATGCAAATTATCAAAGTCCCAGCTTAGAGGCAATGAACCACCGGCAATGTACACACCCTCAAATTCATCTACAGTTATCTGGTCACCCTGGTAGGTAGTATAGTAGCCTTTTTCATCCATTTCCTGCAACACCGCTCGCATATCAAGGCGAACGGTAAACTCCGTATTGGCAGGTAATGGCTTAACCACCCCTTCGGTATAAGAGGCCGGATCTTCTTCACCAAAAACAATTACCGGTGTAGTAAAGCTACCATTTTCCGGTTGTAAAATCAACTGATGATCCTGACCTGAAGGCGCCTCATTGTCCTTGCCATTGATGGCAAATTTGAAGCTTAGCAGGGAAGAATAGTTGGTACGGGCGGGGCTTTTGTAATCAGAAATAATATGCTCCCGGCTTATCGCATTGGCTGAATATTCCCCCTGGGTAACTTTATTACCGTACAACTGGTATTCTCCGGCATCATAAATACTTCCTGTTTTATCTTTTACTTGTGGCATACAACTGCTTAACAAATAAAGCAGGATGATGCTTTTTATTTTGGTGTATTTCATTAATTGTTCCCTTTTTTTGTTTAAGGCACTAGGATTTATTTTTTGCCATAAAGACACTAAGTGTTTTTTATAGGTTCTATGTGAAATTGTGTGGATAGTTGAATTTCAACTTATTGTTTGTAATTGTATTATTTTCACAATCTTTATCTACATAATTCTACATAATTAATTAAATGTTTTAGTTGGTTAAGTTAAAGCTAAGATTTCTGCTATTTCACCACCCCCTTTCTCCCCCTCCTTGATTAAGGAGGGGGAAGTCCGCTGGCGGACAGGGGGTGGTTTAAAAGTAAATATTCTTTCTAAGCTTTTGATGAAATTGAAATATTTTAATATTATTTCAAGTCTTCTTGTATTTACTAATAAGGATATTCCACAATAAATCATATAGAGCCTAAAATCTTGACTAATTAACTCTCTCCGGCCGGAACCACGACCTTTAAACTTCGATGATTGATTTTTATATTAGCTTCGTTTACTCTTCCTAAAATTTCTCCATCTGCTTGCAGGGTCTTCAGCTTTTTAGTTTTAATTGTTGCTCGTTTACATTTAAGTACCTTGGTATAAGGAGAGAAATTAATTTTCTTGGTTATCAACCTTAACATTATTGCCAGAATTTTACGGCGAGGAAAACGTTTAATAATTACAATTTCAAAAGTACCGTCATCATATTCGCCATTGGGATTAATGGTAAGGTTGCTCCCGAATTGATTGGAATTGGCAATGGTAATCATAAAAGCATGACCTTTTATCTTTTCTTTATCCGTTTCAACCTGATAATGAAAAGTGTCATATTTAAGAAACTCTTTAATGGTAAATTTAATATAAGACCATAAACCACGCGAACTCCCCTTGTTGAATAGTCTAACAATATGTGCATTAAAGCCTATATCGCTGATATGCATAAAAAACTTATTGTTAGCTTCCAACGTATCAATTTCAATAATCTTTGGTTCAACTATTATTTCCAGTGCATCTCTTGCATTTATGTGAGGTATTTTCAAATCTTTTGCCAACCCATTGCCAGAACCTAACGGAATGATGGCCATGGCCATATCAGTTTGCAGTAATTGATGGGCCACCAAATTTACAGTGCCATCACCTCCGGCTGCAACTACAATTTCAGGCTTAAAACTATCAATTAAAGTTTTTATTTCTGCAGCATCGCTTGCACCGGTTGTATAGTAGGTTAGAAATTCAAGTCCACGTTTGGCTGCTAGTTGACTGATCCATTTGGCAAATTCTTCTTTCTCGTTATCTCCTGCAATTGGGTTTACTACAAAAAGATAGCGGCTATAATTTTTATTCATAAATATATGTACTTTGCAAGTATAACTTACAAGAGTAAAATATGATTTGGTAAACTTGTGGTATATTTGAAAATAAATTTAATTTGCTAATTGTGCTTTTTTTCCTATTTTTAAAATCTCGAATTAAATATAACTATGAAAGAAAGCAATAACATACAAAACCTGCTGGATGCTTTGGAGCAATCTCCTGACAATATCCCGCTTCTTACCCATATAGCGGCCGAATTCCATAAAAATAATCAACCGGAAAAGGCACAGTCGTATCTTGAAAAAGCTCTCAAATTAGATATAAACAACAAAGAATTAAAATATCAGTTGGCCAATTCTTTTTACAGCCAGCAAAAATATGATGCTGCTATTATTATTTTGGAAGAATTACAACAAGAAAAAGATGATTCCTGGCAAGTATATTTGCTTATGGCCAAAATTTTACACGCCAATGGCGAGCACCAGCAAGCCTATGAAAATTATCAAAAAGCAATAAGTTTAAATATCGATCAGCAGGATCAGGAATTTGAAAATTCTCTTTTGAAGTCAATGGGGATAAAAGAACCACTTGAGGACTATGGAAAAGCCGCGGTAGATTATGAAGAGGATGACTACCTTGCTGAAATAGAAAAGCCAAAAATTAATTTTTCCGATGTGGGCGGAATGGATCAGGTGAAAAAAGAAATATCTATCAAGATAATTGCACCGATAAAATTTCCTGACTTGTACAAAGCCTATGACAAAAAAATAGGAGGAGGCATATTACTTTACGGACCTCCCGGATGCGGTAAAACTCACCTGGCCAAAGCTACCGCTGGAGAAGTAAAGGCCAATTTTATATCGGTGGGAATCAATGACATTTTGGATATGTGGATTGGTAATAGTGAAAAAAACCTTCATAATATTTTTGAACAAGCTCGCCATGAATCTCCAAGCATTCTTTTTTTCGATGAAGTAGATGCACTGGGAGCCAACCGTAGTGACATGAAAAAAAGTGGCTCCAGGCATTTAATTAACCAATTTTTGGCAGAAATGGATGGAGATAAATACAACAATGAAGGAGTACTGATTTTAGCTGCTACCAATTCTCCCTGGAATATGGACCCTGCCTTTCGCAGGCCGGGCCGGTTTGACAGAATGATATTTGTGCCCCCGCCAGATGAAGCTGCCAGAGCTGTTGTTTTGGAGATATTGTTAAAGAATAAACCTGCTGATAAGGTTAATTTAAAAAAATTAGCAGCTAAAACAAAAGATTTTTCAGGAGCTGACCTAAAAGGAATAATTGATGTTGCAATAGAGGCTAAACTTGAAGAATCAATGGAAAAAGGAGAGGTAATTCCTGTACAATCCAAAGACCTTTTGAAAGCAATAGATAAAAGAAAAAGCACCGTGAAGGAATGGTTTAGCGTTGCGCGCAATTATGCCTTGTACGCCAATGATGGTGGTTTATATGATGATATTTTGAAATACTTAAAACTTGAGCGTTGATCAATGAGTGCTGACGAATTTTCCATGCGAGGCTATGTATTAATCAATCAAGGTAAATACAGTTTGGCCATAAAAGAATTCTCTAGAAATCTTGCTCAAAATCCCAATAGTGCTGAATTGCATTCTATGTTGGCTTTTTGCTATATAAAACTTCTAAAAAATAAAGAAGCTGAACACGAAGCAAAAACCTCTATTGGTATTGAGCCTAATAATCATTTTGCTCATTACCTGCTTGGCACCATCTATTTAGAAAGAGACAAAAATAAAGAAGCTCGTTTGTCGCTTAATGAGGCGATTCGATTGGCCCCGGAAGAAGCCGATTATCACCTTGCAATAGCTCATTTATGCTTTAAAGAGCAGAAATATGAACAAGCGTGGCAAACAGTAGAAGAGGCATTAAGCATGGAACCTGAGCATGTAGGGTGCCTCAATATGAAAGGGCGACTGGCAATAAAATTGAATAAAAAATTTGATGCTGAAAACGCTTTTTCAGCGGCATTTGCCAAAGACCCGGACAATGCTCATACCCATACAAATCAGGGGTGGGCAATGCTCGAAAAAAAGAATTATAAGCAGGCTTTGGGTCATTTTAGGGAAGCGCTTCGCATCAACCCTAATAGTGAATTTGCCCGATCAGGGTTAATAGAAGCTTTAAAAGCTAAATATTGGCTTTATCGCTATTTCCTTCAATTTTCATTTTGGATGGGAAATTTAAGTGTCAAATATCGATGGGGTTTGATTATAGGACTAATCTTAGTTGTGAGATTTTTACCTATCCTGGCGCCGTTTTACTTAGCATTTGTTTTCTTCAATTGGTTTTCAGAAATTTTATTCAACTCAATATTGCGCTTTAACAGGTTTGGTAAATACGCTCTCAATAAAACTGAAGTGGTATATTCTAATATTTTTCTGGTTTTGATCACCGGTATTTTCGTATCTATTATTGGTTTTATATTACAACCGGACAGCCTATTTATTCACAGTGGCGTTGTTTCTTTAGGCCTAATATTCCCTTTGGCCGGAACGTTTGGCAAAGAAAAAATTTCAGCTCGAAATAAGTCAATCATTTTGGGAGGAATATTGCTCCTGCTAGGCTTAAGCTTGATTTTTCTTTCCTATTTGTCTCATGATTTAACCGGCTTAGCTTTCAATACTTTTCTAATTGGAGCTGTTGGCTATACCTGGTTAATTAATTTTATAAAATAATCACGGACAAGAAACAATACATTTCTGAAAAATGCTCACTTGCCTCACAGTTTTTTGAAAATATTACAAAAATATTTATTATTCATTAAAATTTTAATAATATTTTTGCGATTTTTTACAACCTTGAACTTTTCATCATTTTTATTTGTATAAACAGTATCACCCATTACCTACTAATAATCAAGAAGATGTGAAAATTGCGGTAATCACACTCTTGTAATTTATTGTGATTATTAGCATAAAAAATAGAATAATATTAGAAACATTTTTAGGTTGTTTACGCTTTAATTAATGATGTAGTAAAATAGAAATTAAAACAATCTCTATTTTAAGAGATTGATAAAAGGCAAAATAAAGACAGTATTATATAATTAAAAACAGAAGATGCGACAGTTAAAAATTAGTCAATCAATCACCAACCGGGATAGTAAAACGCTCGAAAAATATTTTAACGAGGTTTCCAAAGAAGATTTACTTACACCAGAGCAGGAAGTTGACTTGGCCCGCAGAATAAGAACAGGTGATAAACAAGCCCATGAAAAGCTGGTAAAAGCTAATTTGCGATTTGTGGTTTCTGTTGCCAAACAGTATCAACACAGTAAGGTGCCTTTAAATGACCTTATTAATGAAGGAAATATTGGATTAGTGAAAGCCGCGCAGAAATTTGACGAAACTAAAGGTTTTAAATTTATTAGTTATGCTGTATGGTGGATTCGTCAATCAATTATGCAAGCATTGGCAGATAATTCAAGATTTATCAGAATTCCTGTTAATAAAGTGGGTGCTTTGTCTAAAATAAAAGAAGCTGTTTCTATAATGGAGCAAGCTTTTGAAAGGGAGCCTACTCCTGAAGAATTAGCTGATTACTTAGGTGTAACCGTAGATGAAATTAAATCTGCAACCGATGCAATTTCCAGTCATTCTTCATTGGATGCACCATTTGTTGAAGGTGAATCAAATTCATTAATAGATGTAATTGAGAATTCTAATGCTGATGATGTATCCAATGATTTGGAATATACCAATTCGCTGAGAATAGAAATACAAAGATTACTAGTTCATTTATCTGAAAGAGAAAGAGAAGTAATTAAACAGTATTTTGGTATTGGTTGTGAATCAAAATTGTCTTTAGAAGATATCGGCGCTGACTTAGGCCTTACTCGCGAAAGAGTAAGACAAATTAAGGAAAAAGCACTGCGTAAGCTTAGAACCAAGACTAGTGTAAAGCTCCTTAAACCTTATCTTGCTTAGAAGATATCTTAATATCTTATGATTTTATTACATACAGTAAAAAATAAAAACATAAAAAGCCTCCAACTCTGGAGGCTTTTTTATTAATCATGAAATAAGTATTTATAGTTAAGCTATTTATTGCATTCTATTTTTAATATATCCCCAACTGATAAGGTTTTTTCACTACTATTTCCGGTCGATCTTCGTAAGCAGTAATTAAACCCATGGCCCACACGTGTTGAAGGTTTAACCTGTCAATTGGTGGAAAATTATGTCTGCGATAATCTCTGCCGGGTATTACTATACTAAAATCGTGGTAAGGGAAACGAGCTCCTATGTAAAGATAATAAGCATCGTCTTCTCTACTGTAAAATACCTCCTGAACTTCACCATATACACGCTTTACTTCACCTATAAAGAACATTGCGTCATAAGCAGAAACGGTATTAATTCTTGCTCCTGTTCTATAATGCCATTGTGTTACATGCGGGTAAAAGTTACAAAAATCGTTATAGACGTTAACTGACCAGAAGAAGTTAAACCTTCGAGGTGCACGATACACAAAATGTACTCTGCGATATTCTATTGGTCGTGGTTGTACTACATGATAATTAACAACTCTTGTATTCCGAACGATATTAACGTTTTTCATATAAGTAGTTCCACGGGTTTCTACTACTACTCCTCTGGGAGTATTTCTTTCTACTCTGCGTACATTGGTACGTTTGGCAGGACTTCTTCTAGTTACTTCTGTTCGTTTAGGATTTGTACGATAATTTCTTCTATTATCCGGATTACGCTGATAAGTTTGACTTCTATCTTGCCAATGAGTACGTGTTCTTACGCCATTATTACCAAACTTATTACCATTATCGCGATATCGTCTGTCGCCATTATTATTGGAAATACTATTTCCTCTTTCCTGGCTTGATCTTGAACTAGATCTGTTTACGGCAGAACTTCTGCTACTATTCGAGCGTCCATTGTCAGAAGACCGGTAAGATCTTGTATTTGATGAAGAATTACGAGAATTAGTAACTCCACTACTTTTCTGAGTGGAAGAGCTACGAGAACCCGAACTATAACCTTTAGTTCTGGAAGAAGAACTACGAGGGCTCTGGCTATAAGTACTGCTTCTTGAAGGAGTTGAAGATCTTTTTACACTATTACTTGAACTACTTCTACTGCTAGAACGAGAGGGAGAAACAGCCTTTGATCGACTGCTGCTAGAGGAAACATTGGAACTCCTGCTTCCGGAAGAACGAGTAGCACTAGAATTACTCCTACTACTACTTGGTTTTACTGCAGAAGACTCTTTTCTTGAGCTACTTCTTTCCGACGATCTACCGGATCTTTGTGCATAAGCTCCTATATCAAAGAAAAACAAAGCGGCGAGAATAAGTATAAGCTTTTTCATGATTGACATTTTTTTGTTGTATTGGGAAATAAACAAAAACACTGCCAATAATTAAATTGCTCTGCTTAATGTACCAAACTTTATGTTATTGCACTCGTAATCAATTATATAAATATTACTATTATGGAAGAGTTTATAAGAAAAATAATAAACACCTCGATGGGTGCAGCGTTATTGGCCAAGGACAAAATAAAAGAGCTAATTGACGAATTGGTAAATAATGGAAAATTAACAGAAGAAGAAGGCCGGCAGTTCATGGATGACCTTCGAAAGGATACCAACCAAAAAAGGGAAAACATGGAAAGTGAAGTAAAAAGCATTGTGGAGCGAATGTTAGAAAAAATGGATATTGCCACTCGAAAAGATTTGAAAAAACTAGAAAAAAGAATAGCCTATCTTGAAAAAGAAAACATGAGTAGTTAGTAATTTCCTTTTTGTATTTGGTAAGCACTTTTTAACGCTTGTGGGCTTTCACTATAAAAGAGTGCCCCGGCGTCAATATCCTTTTCCTGATTCATTTTCATCTGCTCATCGGGAGCAAAATAAGGTAGTAGAATGGTAAAAACTACTATGGCAGCAACACCAATAAAAAATTTAATCCACTTATTAAGCTTTATATTTCTCTTCATTTATTTATAGGGTTTCTGTAATATTAGGAAAAACCAAATAAAACATAATGTACGCCATTAAAAGGGTTAGAATCAAATTAAGTGTTTGACCGGTGAGATAAAGGATCAATGGTTTTCCTCCTTTAAAATGGTGACGAAGCTCTTTAAAATTGGTAGATAAGCCAATACTTACGAACGCCAAACAAAATAGCCAACCTCTAATATTGGAAGTAAAACCACCGATGACTCCATTATCAATCATACTGTAACCCATGTTGCTGCCTATCGTGGCATAAATTAGAGAAAACAATACTGAAGCAGCAATAAAACCAAGAATGAATTTAGGCAATCTTTTCCAAATTTCGCCGGCACCTATTTTCTTTTCCGTTTTGTTTTCAACTTTATAAGTAAAATAGATAGCTACTGCAAATGCTATTACTCCAATCAAAATATTTTGAATCATTTTAATGGTAGCTGCTACTGCCATGGCGGTATCACCTAAAAATGCTCCTGCTGCAACTACTGCCCCGGTGGCATCTATGGTACCTCCTATCCAAGCTCCTCCCAGTACCTCCGGTATACCTATCCATTTGATAAAAATCGGCAATAAAATCATCATCACAGAAGTAAATATCATAGATAAACCTACCGCCAATGTTAGCTCCTCCTTCTTTGCATTGCACGCCGCTGCCGTGGCTATGGCAGCTGATACACCACATACAGACATATCTGCAGAGATGGTTATATTAAGTGTTTTTGAAGATACTTTGACAACTTTCTGCCCAAACCAGTAAGTAGTAACTAGCACTATTGGTGTAACTATCCATGCTACCAGTAAACCTGGCAAACCTATAGCCATTATTTTGCCTATTAAAATTTCAGCACCTAATAATACCAAACCGGTTTTTATAAAAAACTCGGTTTTTAAACTGCTTTTAGCCCAACCCGGAGTACCTAAAGTGTTACTGATCAATATTCCCAAAACGATAGCCCAGGCGGCGTAACCAATACCAAAATTTTTCATTGCTTGATTGGAGGCTAAAAAGTAAGCTATAAATGCTAATAAAAATATAAATGCAAAGCCTTTCAAAAAAACTAAAAACGAATCTCCCATTAGTTTAGCCCCTGCACCAAATATACCAGCTAAAATTAGACCCCATACTAGCAGCCAGGGCAAACGGTTATAAGGCTTCGTGTTATATTTTGATTTTATAGCGTTCAACTCTTGATGGTACTCCCGCCAGGCAAGTATTTTGTCTTTAGCCGCCTGATTAAGTACTTTATTTTCATACTCAGTTTGCCTTGCAGCATCTTCAGCCTTTATAGCATTGGCATAAGCTGCCGCCTCCTTATTTTTTGCTGCTTCCAAAGGCTCAGCATATTGTTGAGCAATAGCTGCTGCCCGCTTCCGGCTTAAAAATATTGCTCTAACCGGATTTTCTGACCACCGTTCTAGGTTTTCAGTTAGCTTTGCTAAATAAATCCCAATGGAAGAGTTTTCTGGTTTTAAGGATTCCTGGTTTTGCTGAGCCTGATACCAGGTTATCGTTTTAAAAGGTGCATTAGATTCTTCAAATGATAAAATTGTTTCATATCGGGAATGGGCATTTTTATAGTTTTGGTAGCCCGAGGTAAGGAAAAAAGCCAGACCGGTTAAAATAAATATAAATCCTATCCAGATGGCCAGATAATCTTCTTTTCTTAATAGAGATGTATTAATCATAGTAGCAACAATCAATCTTAAACTGCCGCTAATTTAGTAAAAATGATGAAGCAGTGTAGCCTATTTTTTATTTAACACACGCATCAAATTATTGGCATATACAAAGTCTTGCAACTCTTTTACTTCTGCTTCCGCAATATTGTGCTTGCTTCCCTCCCAGAGCTTATGTCCTTTAAACATAAAAAGCACATAATCCCCCATTTCCATTACCGAATTCATATCGTGCGTAACTACAACTGTGGTAATATTATATTCTTTGGTGATTTCTTCGATTAAATTATCAATTAAAATTGCTGTTTGCGGATCGAGTCCCGAGTTAGGCTCATCACAAAATAAGTATCGCGAATTATTAACTATGGCTCGAGCTATTCCCACTCTTTTCTTCATACCACCGCTTAGCTCAGAGGGCATCAGTTTATTTGAATTGGCCAGGCCTACCCTTTCCAACACAAAATTTACCCTTTCCTGTTTTTCATCCGTCGCCATATCCGTGAGTACATCCAAGGGAAACCTCACGTTCTGCTCTACGTTTTTACTATCAAAAAGTGCAGCCCCTTGAAAAAGCATGCCAATTTCACGCCGAATCTCTGTTTTCATCTCCCGATTGGCATTGGTAAAATCTCTTTTATCGTAAAAAACATTTCCTTCATCTGGCTGCACAAGTCCTACTAAAGATTTAAGTAAAACACTTTTACCAGTGCCACTGGCTCCAATAATTAAGTTGGAGCGACCTGCTTCGAAAGTGCCACTAATGTCATTTAGAATTTTTTTACCTTCAAAAGACTTACTAATATTTTTTATTTCAATCATTATAATAAAACTTGAGCTAACAGGTAATCCGCTGTAAGAATCGCAATACAACTATTGGTAACTGCACTGGTACTTGCTTTACCTACTTCCAATGCGCCTCCTTGGGTATAATACCCTTTGTAGGCCGAAATGGATGAAATTAAAAACGCAAAAACCACCGATTTTATCAAAGCAAATGTTACCGTAAAAGGGTTAAAATCGGCACGAATACCGTAAATGTATTCGGTTTCTGTAATAACTCCGGTGAGCACACCAGCCAAATAGCCTCCATATATGGAAAGGAAACCACTGATAATTACCAACATGGGGTAAACCAAAACAGTAGCGACAATTTTTGGTAACACCAGGTAAGATACTGCATTTATCCCCATTACTTCCAATGCGTCTATTTGCTCGGTAATGCGCATAGTACCTAATCCGCCCGCAATATTACTTCCTACTTTACCAGCAAATACAATAGCGGTAATTGTAGGAGCCAATTCTAATACCGTCATATCGCGCACGATAAGGCTTATTACATAGTTGGCAATTAAAGGACTTACCAAGTTAAAAGCAGTTTGTACTGCAGTTACTGCTCCCATAAACGTGGAAACAATAACCACAATGAATATTGAATTAATGCCTATAATGATCGTCTCATCAAGGGTAAGGGTAACGTAAGTACGAAAGGCCTCTGGGTTATTAAAAAGGGAACCTATAAACATAAAATATTTGCCGATGCTCTTCATGCCTTAGTTTTCATATTTGTAATAATCCCAAAATTACATTTTATTAAATACTTCTCAACATTATGAAGGTAAAAATGACAGATTGTACTGACATACATTTTTTCTAACAATAATAATTGTATATAGTTGTAAATTTTTTATTGAAGATAACCAATAGTATGAATAAATTAATTGTAGTTACCGGTGGCACTAAAGGAATAGGCCGGGCCATTTTAAGTAGATTTGCAGGAGAAGGTTTTAATGTAATTACCTGTGCTAGAAATGCAGAAGATTTGCAAGCTTTGAAAAAAGAATTTGAAGAAAATTATCCTGACAATAATACTCACATTTTTCAAGCAGATGTTTCCCGCAAATCTGATACATTAGCTTTTGCTAAAGAGATCAATCAATTGAACCAGCCGGTAGAAATATTAGTGAATAACGCCGGAGTATTTTTACCAGGTGAGGTTCATGCTGAAGAAGATGGTAAACTGGAAATGATGATTGAAACTAATTTGTATAGTGCCTATTATTTAACCAGAGCTTTAGTGCCTCAAATGAAAGCTGCCCGATCAGGTCATATCTTTAATATGTGCTCTACTGCCTCCATAATGGCCTATGTAAATGGGGGCTCTTACTGTATAAGCAAATTTGCTCTATTAGGTATGAGTAAAGTATTAAGGGAAGAACTTAAGCAGCACAATATCAGGGTTACTTCTATACTTCCCGGCGCTACTTTTACTGCCAGTTGGGAAGGTGTAGATTTACCTCCCGAACGCTTTATGAAGGCAGAAGATGTGGCTGAGGCTGTTGCTAGTGCCTACCGAATGAGCCCCCAATCTGTTGCAGAAGAAATCTTGATAAGGCCTCAGTTGGGAGATTTGTAGCCCATAAGTTAAATTAAGCCCAGGTTGAATAAGGCATCACCCCTATGCACTACCGGCATGTTATTGTGACCAATAATATATCCCGTCTCGTGTGCTTCTACCGGTATATTTTCTGAATTGTAAGGATCGTTAATTTCTCCGATTATCTCACCGCTGGCTACCGGGTGACCAGATTTTTTTATTGACTTAAATATACCAGCGCGTGGTGCTCTCACCCATGTATTTCGAATTAGGTCAATCGACTTTTGTGTACTTTGTTCTTTATCAATAAGTCCAAAATGTGAAAATATGCGATAAGTGCCTTCGATTGCCTCCCGAATGGCAAAATCATCGAGCCGAAGACTCTCTCCTCCTTCAAATACTATAATCGTTTTTCCCATTTGATTTGCCTGCCATCTTAAGCTACTTTCAATGTATTGGGTATTAAGTAAAAATGGTGATGCGAATATTTTTGCCAGACGATGGGAATGAATGTCATCGTCATTGTATCGTACTTGAGGATAATTTGTGCGGCTGGCACCACCGGTATGAAAATCAATACCAAAATCGATTAATGGTAATATGTATTGTGTTAAAATATAGGCTACATGACTTGCAAGGCTCCCATCAATGTTACCCGGAAAACATCTATTGACATCTTTGCCATCAGGCACATCGCGACTAAAGTTAATAAACCCGTAAATATTAATGATGGGCATGGCAATTACACATCCTTTTTTTAAATGATCAAGCACACCGGCATCAATAATTTGACGTACTATCTCTATACCATTTACTTCGTCGCCATGTAAGCCGCCGCAAATTAATACTGCCGGTCCGGGATTGGTACTACTAAAAACATGAATGGGTAAATGTATGGAAGTGCCAGAGGGTAACCTGGCCACTTGTAGCTCAATTACGCGGTTTTCACCGGCATTAACTTGCTCATCTCCAATTTTAATCACAAATTAAAAAATTTATTGTAAGGCCTTTTCAGCATTAGATTGCAAGTTGAATGATAAATATTGCTCTGCCTCGTCCATAGGAATTATCATTTCGGTAAAACCCGCGGCATAAGGCAAAATTTCATAAGGGTTATAAACTAACATTAGCCCTTCAGTAGTCAAACCCATATTTTCAGGCCATTGAAATCTGTCGCTGAAAAAAACATCCGACCATTGCTGCTCACCTGCAATATCATATGTTTGCCGAATGGATTTTTCTACTCTCTTTTTTAATTCATCTTTGTTTTTAAAATAATTTGATAGCATAATTTTGGCACCTGTATCCGGTTCAACATTTAAGAATTTTTGATAACCCATGGGATGAGCCCCGCCTGTGTAGGTATAAATATTAAAATATATTGACCAAAGCCCGGAATTCCGATAGGTTACTTCACCCTTAATAGCATATTCAAAATTCATGGTTGATTCCTTAAATTCTTCTTTGGCACTCACGTAATCCTGCACCAAAAGATCAGCTAATTGTTTCTTATCCAGTTCATCTACCTTTCCTGAGTCGATTACTAAATCGCTGAAAATCAACGTTTTTATTTGCTGGTTAATTTCAGTGGCTGCAGGTGTACCCGCAAATTTTGGGTAGGTAATAGATACCTGTATGCAATCATTTGCTTCACAATTACCTTTGGCTCTTTTGATGGTATTTGATGAAAATGTCAAAGTTTTCTCTTCTTGTTGCTCTGCCGGAGGCGTACATTGGCAAGCAATTCCAATTACAATTCCGTAAATTAAGCAATAAAATATGCAGGTACTTTTATTCATCTGTTTCTTTTTAGTCCTTACTTTTAAATTTTAAATAATCCGGTTTTTACAAAATAAACAACAACAGTGATAGAATTAGAAGGTACAGATGAATTTTATAATGCAAGTCTATTCTTCAATTATAATTAAATTGTCGTACATATTTTCTAAAAATCGATTGAGGAATTTTTTATTCGGCAGTATTTCTTCATCCTTCCAAATTTCATGCAACAAAATTTTTAGCGCTGTTACAGACAGTCCTGAGCATTTGAGCTGCTTATTTACTACGCCTTTTTCACTAGGTATGTCTTTAAGTTGGTCGTAAAAAACCATGGCATCACCCACTACCAAATTAGTGTATGGGTCATCAATCACATTTTTAATTACATCCATTATCACTTGATGAGTGAGTGCTTCGCATTGCCAGTTAAAAATATATTCACTTTCAGGATCTATTTGTATATCTTCTCCCCTTGACAGCATTTGCTCAAAGCTTTCCATGCTTTTCGGATCAGAATCAGCAGAATGATTGTTATTCATGATAGTGTTAAGTTTTAAAAATTATTTTTTATTTGATTCCAGATACTTCCAACGATAAATGATCGCCTGACCAAAAATTGATATCCCGGAATTAAATACTACTAAGGCCATAGTCCCTAACAAAAACCAGGATTCTTGTCTGGATTTAGCTATGATAGCTTCTCCGGCTAAAGATAATCCAAATCCGATCAATAACAAACCTGCGATTGCATACATCAGCCAGTTTCTTTTTAAATGTATCTTATTTTTCATATTCAAAATTGGTTTAAACTTCTAAAGATTTCATCAACTTTCCAAATATTTAAAACAATAATCGCTTATCAATCGGCTTCATAAACAGACAAAAGTTAAGTATTAAGATGGTGGAATTTAAATGATGCAACTCAAAAAATAAAAAAAAGCCCCTGACATTTAATGCGCAGGAGCTATTTTTGTGTTTATCTTAATAGATTATACTACCTCTTCTATTCTTTTTACTGCATCTTGTAATACCACTGCTGAGCTTACTTTCAAGCCAGATTCATCAATTATTTTGGCTCCTTCTTCAGCATTGGTACCTTGTAATCGTACAATTATAGGTATATCAATATTGCCAATGTTTTTATAAGCCTCTACTACTCCTTTGGCCACCCGGTCGCAACGTAAAATCCCACCAAATACATTGATTAAAATGGCTTTTACATTAGGATCTTTCATAATGATCCTGAATGCAGCCTCTACTTTTTGAGCATTGGCTCCACCACCCACATCCAAAAAGTTGGCTGGTTCGCCTCCGGAAAGTTTAATGATATCCATAGTTGCCATTGCCAAACCCGCACCATTTACCATACATCCCACGTTACCATCCAACTTCACGTAACTCAAGCCCAGCTCGCCAGCCTCTACTTCCAACGGATCCTCTTCATAAATATCGCGCATACTACTTAAAGTTTGCTGCCTGAAAAGCGCGTTTTCATCCAAATTCACTTTAGCATCTACCGCCAAAATCTTATCGTCTGAAGTTTTGATTACAGGATTTATTTCAAATAAAGAAGCATCTGAACTCGTGTAAGCATCATAGAGCGCTTTCACAAATTTTACCATTTCTTTAAAGGCATTACCGGAAAGACCTAGTGCAAAAGCAACTTTTCTTGCCTGAAAACTCTGCAATCCAACAGCAGGGTCTACCCATTCTTTAAATATTTTTTCGGGACTTTTGGCCGCTACTTCTTCTATTTCTGTTCCACCCTCGGTGGATGCCATTATTACATTTTGTGATCTTGATCTATCAAGTAAAATACTAAAATAATATTCTTTTATTTCAGACTCGCCCGGGTAATAGACATCCTGTGCAATTAATACTTTTCGTACCAGTTTACCCTCAGGTCCGGTTTGATGCGTCACCAGGTTCATACCCAATATTTTTCCGGCTATTTCTTTTACCTCGCTCAGGTTTTTGGCTAATTTCACTCCACCGCCTTTACCTCTTCCTCCAGCATGTATTTGAGCTTTTACTACAAATAAAGAAGTGCCCGTTTGAGCTTTCAACTTCTGGGCTGCTTCTACTGCCTCATCAGGAGTGGTAGCTACAAATCCCTCTTGTATTCTTACGCCATGCTGTTTTAAAATATCCTTGCCTTGATACTCGTGAATGTTCATTTATGCAGATGTTTTTAAAATTTGATTGAATTTTTAAAAATTATGGCAAAATTATGAAAAATTGCTGACGGTGTAATAACTAAATTCACTATGTTTGGTTTGTTATTTCAATTATTTATCCAAAATAGCTCAAAATTATATCCTGAAATATGATCCTGAAAGCTCACGGCATAACAAAATCTTATGGTAGCTTAAAAGTACTCAAAGGCATAAATATGCAAATAAAAAAGGGGGAAATTATATCCATAGTGGGAGCTTCGGGTGCTGGCAAAAGTACCTTGCTCCATATTTTAGGCACATTGGATAAACCTGATAATGGCATCATAAGCATTAATGATACCAATGTGATCAATATGCGTAGCAAAACACTGGCCAAATTCAGAAACAAGTATATTGGTTTTGTTTTTCAATTTCACAATCTTTTACCCGAGTTTACTGCTTTCGAAAATGTGTGTATTCCTGGTTATATAAGCAAAAGAAACCAAAAAGATGTAGAACATGATGCCAGGCATCTTTTAAATATGCTTGGCCTGGAAAACCGCATGAACCATAAGCCATCAGAACTTTCTGGTGGTGAACAACAACGAACTGCAGTAGCCAGGGCGCTTATCAATAATCCCGATATTGTGTTCGCAGATGAACCCAGTGGCAACTTAGATTCTAAAAACGCCAACGACTTACACCAGTTATTTTTCGAATTGCGCAAAGATTTAAATCAAACCTTCGTGATAATTACCCATAACGAAGAATTGGCTAAAATGGCCGATCGAATGCTGGAAATGCAAGATGGGGTGATGCTTTCAGAGTAAAGCTCTGGCGTAAAAATTACTCTTCTTGTGCAAGCTAAAAAAACCTTTACCAAACTGTTAATGGCAAAGGTTTTCATGGAATGGTTTACTTATTTGTTTTCTTTATAAAGTACCGGTAAAGTAATCGAGAATTATTTCTTGAAAGATGAGTGTAAATCTAGCCTGTGCCTGATTGGCGGCGGCTTCAATGTAAAGCTGATTTGCTTGAGTCACTTCTATTAGGTTACTCAATCCTTCTTTATAGCTTTCCCGCTGCATTAGTAGTGCTTTTTCCGAAGATGTCATCTGTGATCGCGATGCCAAATAATTTTTTTTAGCTGCTTGATAATCATTATAGGCAGTTTGAATTTCAGTGTATATGGATCTTTTTAAACCCTCTTTTGCCAATTGACTATTCTGATAATCAACTTTGGCAGCCACTTTCTGCCTAATATTACTATATTGATTCCAGATAGGAATTTCTAAGCTTAGCCCAATTATATTGAATGGGTTTAACGTGCTAAATTGATACTGAAAATCAGCCGGAATAACTTCTCCGGTAGTCTGATCTTCTATCTCATCAATCGCTGAGGTATAGTTTGACCCATAGCGTGCAAATGCCGATAAAGTAGGCAAAAAATTGCTATTTTGTGCTTTGAATGTATATTTATTTGATATTTCTTGATAAGCTAGTTGCTGTAAATCCGGCCTTTGATTTACCGCAATGTTATACAAGTTGTCCAGCGAAACATCCTGAATAAGTTGCTGATCAATTTCATAATTTTCATTGGACAATCTAATAGATACACCGGGCGAAAGCATTAATGTTTCAGCCAATATGGCCAGATCATTTTCGTAAGCATTTTCAGCTCTAATTACAGCTACTTCTTGATTTTGCACCTGCGCCTCTTGATCATATTTGTCTACAATATTGCGTGTACCTACCTGATAAAATTCATCTATTTGCTGTAAAAGAGCTTTTTGTGCAGCCAGGTTTTCTCGGGCAATTTGTAAAAGCTGCTTATCAAGAAGGGTTTGTAAATATTGATTGGCTACCGCTACAATTACATCTTGTTTCGAACGTTCTATCCCTTGTCGCCAAGCATCTAAAGCATAATTGGCCGACTTCAAATTGTGAATCCTGTTAAAGCCTGAAAAAACAGCAATATTTGCGTCCAAAGAGCCATTGACACCCCTTATTTTAGTATCTACGATCGCACCTTTTGTTTGATCAAAAAATCGACCTTCTCTCTGCAAACCAGACATGGAACCGCTCACATTAGGTGAAAACCGCATCAATGCTTCTGTTTTATTTGCTTTAACTAAGTCAAGTTGATTTCTATTCTGATTTAATTCTACATTATTATCAAGCGCAATATCTACAGCTTCTTCATAAGAAAGGGTAAGAGTATCCTGCGATTTAACCACACTATAAACTAAAAATGCCAAAAATATTAATATAAATCTTTTCATTTTGTAAATATTAGGCAGATACTTTTTCTTTCTTTTTATCACTTACAATCATACCATCTACAAGCCTAATAATTCTATCAGAATACGAGGCACCCTTTTCTGAATGAGTCACTTGAATGATGGTCATGCCTTCCTGGTTAAGTTTCCGGAACAGCTCCATTATTTCTTCGCCCTGCTCTGAGTGCAGGTTACCTGTTGGCTCATCTGCAAGCAGTAGTTTTGGTTTACCCACTATAGCTCGTGCCACTCCAACCAATTGCTGCTGCCCACCGGAAAGCTGCTCCGGGAAAAGATCTTTTTTGGCTACCATCTGAAAACGATCCAGCATTTCGGCCACCATGCTTTTTCGTTCTGAAGACTTAATACCACGATAGAGCAATGGCGTTTCAATGTTTTCATAAACGGTCAGTTCGTCAATTAAATGATAAGCCTGGAACACGAAACCAATGTGAAATTTATGTAGTTCGGTACGCTTTCTTTCTTTAAGCTTATATACCGGCTGATCTAAAAAATCATATTCGCCAGCCGATGCTTGATCAAGCATACCTACGATATTTAATAAAGTAGACTTACCGGCACCACTAGGACCCATAATAGTAATAAATTCCCCTTGATTGATGGTAAGATCAACTCCTTTGAGCACAAAGGTGCGTTGATATTTAGAGTCGTAATATTTGTCCAGATTATTTAATTTGATCATGGTATTTAATTTATACATCGTTTTGCCAATAAGTATGCCAATAAAAAGATCAAGCTTTACAGGCAACTGAAACACATTTTTTTATAAAAAACCATTGTTTGCGTTCGAAATTGGTCATGAGTGTCCGAAATCAGACACTTAAGTTTACGGTATTTCTAATAATAGTATTGACTTCCCGATGAGGAAACAGCGGAAATTACCGGACCTCCATTATTGATTACCAATTTTTTGCCTTGCCCGATATTACCAACTTTTACACGACCTGACGAGGCAGATAAATCGTAGCTGAGATCATCAATCTCATTGGCCAAATCGATTTTTATGCCTCCTGAAGAAGTATGAAACTTACTATCCCGCGTTACCTTTACTGTTTCGCCGCGTATGCCGCCCGAGGATGTTTTCAAATCTAATTGAGCACTCACTTCCTTAAGTTTAATGCTTCCTGAGGAAGCTACTGCCTTCAATTCTCCCACAACCGCTTCGAAATAATTGCTCCCCGAGGAACTGGTTGACATTAAGTCTCCTTTAAAACCTTTCACCGAAATGCCGCCTGAAGTAGAATTTAAAGTAAAGTCGCCATTACTATCATACATTTTTAACCTGCCTGAAGTTGTAGCCAAACTACCTGAACCAGAAATACCTTTAGCAACCAGGCTGCCAGAGGAAGTAGAAAAATTCATGTTGTAGCTTGAGATTTCATTCACCATCAATTGGCCGGAAGAAGTTTCAATATTTAGTCGAGCCGCGTCAGGAACCTGCACGTTTAGATAACCATTTGCTCCTCTACCCCAATTAAATCTCGGTGTCTCTATCCAAACTTTCAGCTTATTGCCAGCAACATGGTATTTAATTTGAAAATCATCGGGGTCACCATCTATCTCACCCGCTAAAATCACCCGGTCTTCCGCACCTCCATTGACGGTTACTGCTAAAAAACTACCCTCTACAGTAATATCAGTGATACCTGAAAATGACTGGTCAATATTGAAATTCTGTGCTATTAAATTATTGTAGCTTAATACGATAATTAAAATGATTGCTTTTTTCATGATGAGATTATATAGTTAAGTTAAAAATTTTGGTTGCTAGTATTTAATATTGAATTGAACAGTATAATGTAGACACTGGTCAATTGCTGTGCCATCATTATAAACAACTGATTTTCAATACTTTAAGATATAAGCAAGAAACAAATCGTCCGAATATGGACATTGAATGTACAAAAATGAAAAAATAGCCCTACCGGTGGGAATAATATTCAGCAAGTGTAGAAATTATTCTACAATAAACTTCTGAGCGCTTTCATAAAAACACTTAATATATAGATAATGGAAAGTTAACATAGTAGCTTTCAAGGGTTTATAAATAGCTTTTGAAGGTAATCAGAGAAATAACCAAACAGAAAAAATGTAAATGGCATAGTTTTTCGATAGGAGTATTTGTAGGTAAGGTTAAGGGAGCTATTTTTTCTGGGTAAGGATATTATTTCGGCAATATTTTTTAGATGTTTCTTTTTAATCCGGAGTTCCCTTATTTATTTATAATTCATCTGATTTCATTGCCCGGTTATATTTTTTATTAAGGTTTAATGCTATATTATTCTTCAGTAACATATTTTACCTAAATAAATCTTATTTTCAAGATCGCCAAATAAGAAGATTCACAATAGCATCCCTGAAAGTTGCACAATCACAAATGCTATTTTTTCTACAAACAAGATTTAAAATAAATTGCTTACCGGTGAAATATATATGTTTCAATCCGCGTGATTTAAATGGTGAGGCACAAAATAAAAAATGCTTAATGGTGATTTGATAATCTATTCCCAAAAAACTTACTACACGATAATAAAATAGCCTTCCAAGCTATAAGAAGGCTATTTTTTGTACACCTGCAGGGATTCGAACCCCGAACCACCTGATCCGAAGTCAGGTACTCTATCCAGTTGAGCTACAGGTGCATTTTAAAGTGCTGCAAAGGTATGACAGATGAGCCATTAGAAGAAAAGTTTTTTGGAAATTTTTCAGTAGCGTATTTTAATTGTGAAATAATTTAGTATCAAATGCTCTGCCTCGATTTTTTTAAGCAGCCAGTGATTTTTCATAGTTTTAATTTAACTATTGACCAGTGACATAAATTAATTTAACTTTCCCGAAATTTTTCCTAAATAAAAAAACATGAAAACCTCAATCACTTTATCCCAGGTAGATCTCGATTTGCCCAATGTAGCTTTGGCCACTTATCGCAAGGACAGAGGGTGGCTAAAAGTGTATAAATCAAAGACAAGAATGATGGAATTTCAAATTGGGCCAACTATGCAAACTACTGAGGAAGCGAAAGAAAACCTAAAAAATGATGTCCTGAAATTTGCCAAAGTATTCATTTCTGAATAAGTTGAGTACTACTCCCTTAGTCTAATACAGTAAATCATTCCCTGGACGGCCCTGGACTGGTCAGGTCTTAAAACAAAACGTTCGCTGGCACCTTAAAAGCAATACTGGCCCACCATCAACTCTTCTTAGTCAGTAATTCCATTCCATACCCTACAGCTATTCCCCAACTAAATGTTGCGCACGATATTGCGTTACAACGTCTCAACCACTTTATGTTTGGCTATGTAATCCGGATCTATTATTACTCCTAACCCTGGCCCAGTGGGTACCTTCACCGTGCCGCCATGGCTCTTCAAATCCGAAGTAGGACACTCCAAAGGGAGTGAACTATTAAAGCCTTTAAACTCGTGATAAGGGCCCGCGTTAGGCACCGCCGAGACATAATGCATCATGTACAAATACCCTAATCCGGAGCCTGAAATATGAGGAACGCATAACTTATCATAATGGGCGCCCATGCGTGCTACTTTCATAGAACGAACCATGCCGCCAAAGTAAAAAATATCCGGTTGTACCACTTGCACGGCATCATTCCCGATTAGCCAACGAAAGTTATGCATGCTAGGCTCCTGTTCGCCACCGGCAATGGGAACCTGCAAGCCTTCTGCTACTGCTTTGGTTTCTTCATAATAATCAAATGGTACAGGTTCTTCAAAAAAATCGTACTTGTACTCTTCCATTATTTTACCTATTCTTATCGCTTCTGCCACATCATAACCGCCATTGGCATCTGCGTAAATAGTCATGTCAGCACCAAATGCTTCCCGTACCATAGGTATTAATTTTTCTGATCGGCGCGGCGGATCTTCGGGAGCGCTCATCCTGCCGGCTACTTTAAATTTTAATGCTTGGGCCCCCGTTTCAGCTACCCTTTTTTGTATGTCTTCCAGCGATTTTTCAGCGCTTTCGCCACGATTATTATTGGCTTGATACACGGCAATTTCAGGATTATGAACCTCCCCAATCACTTTGCCTATAGGCATATCAGCTACATTTCCCAACAAATCTAAAATGGCAAATTCTATAGTAGCTAAAGGTACCCACAACGCCAGATTTTGCAATTTATAATTACTCTTGAACACATAAACTTCTTCCAACAATTGTTCTAGATCACGGGCATCTTTGCCAATAAAAAAAGGTTGAAGCCTACCGATAAAAATGGGATAAAGATACCTCATTTGCATGTTGTTACTAACCGATATACCCTGCGCACCATCTTTGGTAATAATGCTGCAAAGAAAGTTGCCATCGTGGTGCAGCAACTCCAATTTTTCAATAATTAACGGCGTTTTAAAAAGCTCTTTTTTTATTACCGGTTTTTTCAATATCTCGTCAAGTGCAGTGAAGTCACCAGGTTCCGAATTTTTTGATCGAGTTGCATTTAAATTACAGGATTGTAATACTAAAGAGCTGGCCAGTGCTCCTTTTACTGAATTTTTAAAAAAATTTCTTCTGGATGTATTCATGATTAATATTGGTTTTTAATTGTCTTAAATCTACATTTTTAAAAGATTTTTGAATTTTAATTATGAAGTGCCTTGCATTGTGTAAAATATTCAAACTATAAAGGACTATTGAATTCATTAATGAATTTATGCTATGTAAATATAGCTATTATTAATATAAATCAATTAAAATGTGATTGATAAATTATTTAATTTTAATAAAAATATTACAAATAATAAAGATAGAATCCAAGACGTATTTGGAAATCTTTCCCCTGGTCGTCTGTTTTTTCAACAGATCAGTATTTTGGTGCGAAAGCAGAAAGAAAAAGGTTCTATATGAAATTGTATGGATAGTTGAATTTTAACTTATTTTTTGTTATTGCATTATTTTCACAATCTTTGTC
>CAZQEZ010000028.1:0-37159 GCA_964592475.1 uncultured Roseivirgaceae bacterium | reverse complement strand
AATGCTGCTAAAGAAAATTATGAATTTAGAGTAGCCTCTAAAAATCCGAGAAACCGGTTTCTATAGTTACTATTTTTCTAGGATTGTTAATTGTGAAAAAAATCAATGTATCTATAAAAGATATAGTAGAAGTAACCAAGAAAGTAGCTAAAGGAGATTTAACCCATCGTATAAAAACTAACAGTAAAGATGAACTCGGCCAATTGAGTGATAATATTAATCAAATGACTACTTCACTTAAGAAGATATTAAATGAGGTTAAAGAATCTTCTGAAAGTCTTGCCGATGCCACTGAAGAAATTTCATCTGGTTCTACCCGAATATCGGAAGGTGCTCAAAAACAAGCGGCTGAATTTGAAGAAATAAGCAGTACTGTACAAAATACCGCACAAAGTGTATCTGATGCCAATCTGGAAATTAAGCGAAGTAATGACAATGCCGATACTGCTGAGAAAGCGATGGTAAACACATCGAAAGCCATGGATAGTATAAAGCAGAACTTCAATAGAATAGTAGAGGTTACAGATCTTATTTCAGAAATATCACATCAGACAAACTTGCTAGCCCTTAATGCTGCCGTAGAAGCCGCCAGAGCTGGTCAGCATGGCAGGGGCTTTGCTGTAGTAGCCGCTGAAATACGCAAGTTAGCTGAAAAAAGTGCTAATAGCAGCAAAGAAATTAATGAGATGATAAAAATAAACTTGAATGAAATAGAGAATGGGGTTACTACAAGTAAAGAAGCTGAGGCTAAGATTAAACAAATAATTGAGGGAGTGAGTAAAGTAGCAGTGGAAATAGATACTATTAATACTGCCACGCAACATCAGGCCACAGCCATGGAGAATAATACCAATATCACTGCTTCTAATGCTGCAGCTGCTGAAGAATTTGCTTCATCTGCTGATCAATTAGCCGAGCAAGCTCATTATTTAAATGTAATTGTAAAACAATTTACCCTGGATAGTGATCAAAGCAGAATTGAAAAAAAATTGATAAAACCCGGGAATAAAAATACTTATCAATCAAGTGAAGAAGTAGAGGACTATTCTCTGGTAGAGGCAGATGATAAATACAATTCGAATTAAGTTTAAATGGGACTAAAACGTAGAAAAGATGCCGGATTACCCGGAATCTTTTTTTATTTTTCTATTTTATCCAGAAATTTTTGAAGATTTACAATTACTCGCTGATGTTCACCCATGCCTATCTCATCATCTTCGTCATAAGCCATTACTTTAAAGTGTAATCTTCTTCCTTCTACTTTTACTAGTTCCGAAACGCATCGCACGGTCATTCCAATAGGAGTAGGTTTAATATGTTGAATATTTACTAATGAGCCTACCGTGCCATATCCCTCCGGCAAAAAGGTATTTACACTTTCCAAAGCGGTTTGCTCCATTAATGCAATCATTGCTGGAGTAGCAAATACAGGTACTAATCCAGAGCCATATTTATCGGCAGTATCGTTAAGCGTTACTTCCTGCTCTTTTAATCCTTTTACGCCTACTTTAATTTCTATTTCCATAAAATTAAATTCTGTCTTTAATTCTTTATTACTAATTGATGGCAAAGATAAATTAAATACATCAACGAAAAAGATTGAATAGCAAGAAATTAACACAATATTATTATATTATCAATAAAATAACACTTTTTTAATATATTATTACAATAAAATGGCATTTATATTGTAAAAATAATATTTAAAATTTTCTAATGTTAATAAATTGTTAATTAATTCAGTGGTGATAAATTAATTTTTATAAACAAAATGCCCTTACCCTGATGAGTTTAAAATATACCACTGAAAACACAGGGTTAATTACAATAATTACAAAGGAGTGGCTGAATTTAAGGTATTCATAATATATGCAAACGTGTGCAATTAGGAAAATAGCAATTATTATGCTTATATTTGCATTGTCAATTAATCAAAATAAATGTTCAACTAAAAAAACTAAGGACAAAAAATGAAAAAGACAACAACTTTATTACTTTCATTGATGCTAGGCATTGGTGTAGTATTTGCCGACGGGGCAAAAGAAAAAGATGCAGCTGAATTAAGAATTAAAATCTTACCAGGTGCAACGGAGCAGGTATATAAATTAATGTATCTCTCTGAAGAAAAAGGATTAGTGAAAATTAACTTTTATGATGAAAAAGGTAAGAAAATTTTCACTGATAGAGTTTTTAACAAGTATGGTTTTTTAAGACCTTATAGTTTTGAGGCGCTACCTGAGGGTAATTACACCATTGAAACAATTGATGCCAAGGGTGTAGTGACCAGAGAAGTTGCTTATATAAATGATGCTACAGCAGATTTGGAAGTGGAATTATCTCCTGAGGCTGAAAAAGCATATAAGCTGAGTGTAAAAGGTAGTACAATTGATCCTGTACTAGTAAAGATATATGACCAGTGGTATGATTTAGTTACTGAAGATTATATTGAAAATGACAAAAGCTTCACTAAAACATATAATTTATCAAAGCTACCAGCAGGAAAATACACGTTTGAAGTGTATAGTAGAGGTGAAGTAGTAGCTAAAAGCATATTCTAAATAATTTTGATTTAACATTTTACATTTGTAGTAAAGGCCCGAAGGTATCTTCGGGCTTTTTTTTTAGCCTCCTTACATAAAACATGGGAACAATGTCATGCCTCCATCGATGTATAAAACAATACCAGTTACGTAATCAGATTCATCACTTGCTAGCCAAACAGCTCCTGCAGCTACATCCTCCGGTTCACCAATTCTGTTATAAGGTATTTTTTCGAGCATTTCTTTATGTCCTTCTTCATTTTGCCACACATCCTTGTTTATTCTTGTTTTTATCGCACCCGGTCCAATGCCATTTACTCTTATATGATGTGGAGCGAGCTCTTGAGCCATTGTTTTCATCATCATCATAATACCTCCTTTTGATGTTGCATAGTTAATGTGTCCTTTCCAGGGAATGGTATCGTGAACAGAACTCATACATATGATTTTTCCTGCGGACACTGATTTTTTTTCATCAATTCCTCGTCTTTTAAATTCTTTAGCGGCTTCCTGAGTACACAAAAATTGACCTGTCAGGTTTACATCCAATACCTTTTGCCAGTCATCCAAACTCATCTCAAAAAAATTGTCATCTTTTTGCATACCAGAGTTAGCTACTAAAATATCAACAGTGTCATAATGATCATAGGTAGTTTGGAAAAGATTTTTTACATCTTCCGGTTTGCTCACGTTAGCTTGTACAGCAATTGCCTCACCGCCATCTTTTTTTATTGATGCTACTAACTCATTTGCTTCTTGCTCACTGCTATGATAATTTACCACCACATTGGCTCCTTCTTTGGCTAATGCAGCTGCTGTGGCCATACCAATACCGGAACTGCCACCAGTAACCACTGCTGTTTGGCCTTTTAGTCTATTATAACTTTTGTATTCCATAACTTTTTTAAGAAATAAAATAAAAAACTATGGATTGTTCAAGTCATCAGCCAATATTTAATATTTAACTTAATACTATTCTGACCTGCGTATTATAAAGTTCGGCAGCATCATTGTCACTAAATTTTTTAGTATAGAAGGATTGATCACTAAAGTTTTGATCCATTCTTACCGATAAATGCTTCATATTGCGCATGTATACTTCTGCTTCATTTTCTCTACGAAAAAATTTAATAGTGCCATTGCAGTACGCATAATATTGATAGCCTAATCGATATAAGGTGTTTAAAACACATTTTTTATCCAGAGTTGTCATTGCCAAAATGTTTAGATTAATAATTCAAAAATAGCTAAAAAAATTAGTATTTGCTAATTTTAAATAAAATTTTTGGCACCTATATCTTTTATTGCTTCCTCCGCTAGTAGTAAATTTTCAGGTTTGCCCAAGTCATTCCAATAATCATTTTGATGGTAAAAACCTATAAGTGAATGATCGGCTGCAAGTCGGAGGTATAATGGAGTAATTGAAAAAACACCGGTTTCTTCAATAATTTCAAAAATATTGGGTGATACTACATGGATGCCACTAAAGGCAATTTGATTTAAATTGGCGGCAGGCTTAGCGATTATTTTCTCACCAGTTTTTATATTTTGCCAACCACATAATTCCTTGCTATCATTAACTAAAAGATAGCGGGATCCTGGCCGTTTTTTCACCGCTAAAGTTGCCAGAGGATCATAATTATGATGAAATTTGATTATTTCTGCAATATTTAATGTGGTCAATATATCTACATTATAGAGTAAAAAGGGTTCGTCACCTTGCAAAAACCAACTTGCTTTTTTTAAACCTCCTCCAGTATCGAGTAGTAGGTTTCGCTCGTCAGAGATTGCTATATTAATACCAAAATTCTTTTTTGCTTCGAGGTAGTCGATTATTTGATCAGCAAAATGATGTACATTGATGATAATCTCACTAATGCCAGCGTTTATAATTTTAGTTATAACCCATTCTAACAAAGGTTTGCCTCCCACTTCTACTAAAGCTTTTGGCTTGTGCAGGGTAAGTGGTTTTAAGCGACTGCCTATGCCAGCCGCAAAAATCATAGCTTTCATACTTTTTATTTAAGTGGGCGAAATTGCATTTTTTCTAATTCTCTATGCTTTAATTTAATTTTCAGGTTGTACTTCTCTTTTAAATGGGCAGCAAGTGCTTCGGCACTAAAAACCGATCGGTGCTGACCACCAGTACAACCAAAGCTCACCATCAAATGACTAAAATTTCTGGCTAAATAGTTGTCTACTGTTAAATCTACTACTTCAAAAACATGATTTAGAAAGTCTTCAATTTGAGAATTTGCTTTGAGAAACTCAACAACCGGCGTATCTTTTCCGCTCATTTGCTTATATTCCTCATACCTGCCCGGGTTGTGTATGCCGCGACAATCAAATACGAATCCACCACCATTGCCGGATTCATCTACAGGAAGTCCTTTTTTAAAGGAAAAACTGGTAATAATTATTTGAAGTCCATGAGTTGAATTGGAAACATCCCGATACTGTTTAAGTTTAGGAGCATCAATTAATAATGCCAAAACTTTGCGCAAATGTGGTATCTCGATAGGCAAATCAAAATTATCCATTATAAATGACAGGTTGTCTAATGCATAGGGAATGCTTTGTAGAAAATGTGTTTTCTTTTCATAAAAGCCTCGAAAACCATAAGCGCCCATCGCTTGCATTATTCTGATAAGCACATAACCTTGATAAAACTGTTTGAATTGTGTTTTGTCAATTTTTTTTATTTGTCCTAATTGGGTGAGGTAAAGTTCAAGCAACTCGTCTCTTAATTGCTGAGGAAGGTCAGCTTTGGCGTCGTAAAGTAAGGAAGCCAAATCATACTGAAGAGCCCCTTTTCTGCCACCTTGATAATCAATGTAGTAGGGTTTATCATTAACTATCATAATGTTCCTCGATTGGAAATCACGATACAGGAAATAGTCGCGATCTGTCTGAAGCAAATATTCTGAAAATGTTTGAAAATCATCTTCTAAATCTTGCTCATCAAATGGGATTTTTGCCAATTTGAGGAAATAATATTTAAAATAATTTAAATCCCATCGCATTGATTGTTTGTCGAAGCTAGCCCGTGGATAGCATACGCTATAGTCTAGTGAATTGCCAGCTTTTACTTGAATTTCAGGAAGATCCCTTATTATTTTTTTATAAAGCGTAACCACTTCAGGAGGTAATTCCGCACTTTCACGATGGTCATTTAAGTAGGAGAAAAGGGTGGTGTCTCCTAAGTCTTGCTGCAGGTAAATGTGGGCACTTAGGTCTTCAGCATATATTTCAGGTGCCTTTACACCGTTTTTATGAAAATGATTGGTAAAAGAAATGAAAGCCCTGTTCTCCTTAAAATCTTCATTGTAAACACCTAAGGCTGACTTGCCTTTGCTTTTTAAGCGATAATATTCTCTGTATGATCCCGATCTGGGCAGCATATAGATTTCTTCTGCTTTTTCTCCTGCCCATCTTTCAAACAGATTGATTAGTAATTTTTCTTTGCTCATCTAGCCAGTTTTAAAATATAGCAAAACTAGCTAATGTATGGGCAAATTGGAAATTAAAATAATAAATTGTGGAAGTTGAAAATGACTTATGAAGGGTTATGGATTAAGCCGAACATAGCAATAAAATAGAAGCAAATTAATAAAAAACATTTAATATTTTGATTTTGAAAAATAAATGTAGATATTTATGATTTGAAAAATTATTATCCATAAAATTTATTTTAATGCAAAAAGGAACAGTAAAATTTTTTAATGATTCGAAAGGTTACGGATTCATTAAAACAGACAATGGCGAATTATTTGTTCATTCTTCTGGTCTGATCGATCAAATTAAAGAAGATGATGAGGTTCAATTTGATGTTGAACAAGGACAAAAAGGACTTAACGCGGTAAATGTTCAAGTAATTGGATAAGATTTAAAGTATTTAATTATAGATAACATTTCTCTACCACCCTCAACTTAAGGGTGGTTTTTTAATCATTTTTCCGGCAGTTCGAGTATTTCAATACTTCTAAATTCAATCGGATGACTTTCCGACTGTAAGGATATAGTACCTGCTTCCAGCATAATTGGACCACTTTTGTCTAGTATTTTTTGAGCAAATTTATCATCCGGATCCAGTTGCGGGTTGCTATAGGATAGTACGGTATCTGCATTGATTATATGGCGAATTATGTTGTCGCCCTGCACCTCTATCTCGGCTTGCACCCATTGGTCGCCATGATAAGTGTCAGAGTTTGAATTGGTGCAATGCCGGTTTGTCAATTCACCATCCATCACCACGTTAGTTCCCGGAGTACAAAGATTACCTGTAGGTCTTTCATTATCGCCATCACCTCCGAGTAATTGTACTTCAATAGAAACAGGAAAATTTTGATCAAGGTCCATAGTAGTAGGATCTTGACCATGTACCATTACACCGCTATTGCGCCATGCCCAGCCTTCACCGCCAGGACATTGTTCGCCCACAAATCTATATTCAAGCCTCAATCGGTAATTGGAAAATATATCATCGTAAAATAAATGTCCAAACCTGTTGTTGAAAGAGTCGTACTCAGTATAACTTACTTTCAGCAATCCATCCTCTACGCTAAAAGTGTTGCCGTAGTTTTCACCTATCGGATACCCCTTTATTTTTGGTGTCCACCCATTCAAATTTTCACCATTGAATAGTGGTTGCCAGTTTTCAGAAGGAGCAGAACAACCACTCATAGCCGCTATCACGAATGCCAAACTTAGTATCCTCACCATTATTCAATTCTTTTTATTTGCCAATAAAGGTAATGATAATTTTCAATTTTTCATTTGGATAATTGAAAGATTCTTTAAAGCTCAACTAGTTTTTTTGCCAAATTGAATGAAATATGAGCAATATTTTTTTGATGGATAAGGTTTTATAAATAAACGTTTATTAAAGTATGAAAAATTTTACATTGCTAGTAAGTCTATTCTTTTTCTTATGTGTTCAATCAGTATTTGCCCAAAAGGCTAATGAAATAGTAGGAGTATGGGCCACAGAGAAAAAAGATGGAAAAATTGAAATATTTGAAAAGAACAATCGCTACTTTGGAAAATTGATTTGGGCCAAAGATATGTATGATAAAAACGGTAAATCGGTCTTGGATGTAAACAATCAAGATGCGGACTTACGAGATAGACCATTAGAAAACCTGCTTTTACTAAAAAACTTTGAGTTTACCGGAGATCAGTGGGAAAATGGAAAAATATATGACCCTGAAAGTGGCAAAACATACAACTGTTATATTGAACTGGATGGCAACCAATTGGAAGTAACCGGCTATGTAGGAGTAAAATGGCTGAGTCGTACTGTAAAATGGACCAAGGTTTCTAGTTAGTTAAAAATTGTCCTATTATTAAACTACAAGCGCCACCAACCAAGATACCCTGATAAAAATAGTAAGGAAGACATGATAAACGCAATCAAAGGGAGGGTATAGTTTTTAAAACTTCTTTCCTCTTTGGTTTTCTTTTTGATGAAACTTCCTCTGCCGTCATTAGCACGCTGATCGAAATGTATTTTATTAAAAATCAATACTCTTCTTAAAATACCGATGAGGGTAATAAATGAAAAATAAAGAATTGCCGGGATAAATAGTAAGGTAATGGTGCTTAGCTTTTCTGACTCGCCATTTTTATTGAGGTAAAAATCGTAATGTATACCCTGCTGACCCGGTTTATAAGAGTAGTCTGTACTGTTATGTGAAATATCTGCTCCATAGTATAAAGCAATTGGTTGTTTAACGGCTTGCTGGTACACACCAATACCGATTACAACTATCATTAACGCAACAAAGAAATTGATAATAATACGTAGCATAAATGAAAATTTTATCGTGTAAATTGCCATAAGCCCGGGATCGGGTCAGAAAGCATTTTAACTAAATTACTCAATCGGTAAATAAATTTTAGTAGCAGATTTGTGGCAAATCTCACACCTGACAAGAATAATGAGTATTTTGTGCTTTTTCCTTTTCATCCCTGGTTTTGAATTTACTTAGCCATCATACAGTTCATCAAAGTATTTAAAGTGATCGTGTAAGTAGCCAATTTGTCTGATGATAATCAGAAGGGTAATGAGTGGCTGGCAAAACTAATCATTCATCTGAAAATTGTGTAGTAAGCGCTGCTTTCATTTTCTCCTCCGCTGGCACGTATGAACGCTCAGTGTTTATAAGTTGTAAAATTCACCATTCATCCCAAAACCAATCGTTTAATCCCTTTAGGGCAACTTTTTATTATTATTTAGCTTTAGAGATAAATAATAAAAACTAAAATAATTAAAAATGAAAAATTTCAAATGGATAGGAATACTGGCAATCGTAATGGTAGCTGCCGGATTGGTTTACGAATTTACTGTTGGAGGCATCAGTGATGCAGGGCAATTTGCTTCTGGTTACTTTGCCGCCGGCGACTTTGCCATAGGCGTATTTGCTGCCGGCACCTTTTCAATAGGCATTTTTTCTGCGGGTATCTTTTCGGTGGGTATTTTTTCAGCCAGCCTTTTTAATTTGTCTTTGTACGGCATCGGAATTTTTGTGGCCGCTTATCGCAAAAAAACTATCAAAATAAATTAATAGAATTCATTATTACAGTTCATTAAATAATGAAAAATAATTTCCAGATAAAAATTATTGCCTCTATATGATTTATTGGAAGTAGTGGTGATCATAGAAAAGGATTACGCTAATCCATCTTTGTGGGAACAGTTAACAACCTCATTTGGGATTACCCCTTTCAATTTTTTAATGGAAAAGACAAAATCCGCTGGTTATAGCGGTTTCTTTAATAAAAATTAAAACAAAACTTATGAAATGAATTCTTAGAATCGCCCGATTTTTACTGAAAAAGTAGGGAAAATAATGGTGAAGCATGGTTTTAATATCAATCCGGAAAAAGGGATTGTAGTTGAATAAGATATGTAATATTTATTTTTACTTCGGATAGTTTATTCCGTATTCGCTGCATAACTTTATATAATAACAACATATAAAACTATGAATAGATTATCTACTATATTATTCGTTTCCATGCTACTCATTTTCAGCGGCTTAATCATCAGTTGTGAGCAGGAAGGTATACTTAATGAAGATGAAATTAATGACTCAACTGCCAATTCAAATGAGAAAAAAGAAATTGCCTTAAGTATTTCGCCGAGTAAGGTTTCGGTTGAAATAAGCAAATCTTACCAGTTTACTTCGGCGGTTAGCAATAGTTCTGACCAGTCAGTAAGCTGGAAAGTTTTAGAAACGGGAGGAGGAACAGTTACAAACACAGGAAATTATACTGCCCCCAATAAAAAAGGCACCTATCACCTACTGGTAATCAGTGTGGCAGACAATACGAAAACAGATACTGCGGAAATTACTGTTACAAGCAATGTGTTTGATGCAGAAGCGAGGGCTAAAGTGCTGAAAGATTATCAGGACAATTACCTCGATCTGGCACTTTCTTCCACCCAAATTAAATGGACTGGCAATGAAGAGAATTGCCAACCGGGAGATACAGATCCTAAAGTGAAAGAGTTGGTTTTAAAAAGAGTCAATTATTTTCGTCGGTTGGCAGGATTGCCTGACAATATAGTAATGAACAGCGAAAAAAGTAGAAAATGTCAGGAAGCCGCCCTAATGATATTAGCTAATAGATCGGCAAACCATTTCCCTCCTAAAAGCTGGAAATGCTATACCGATGACGGAGCTTTGGCAGCAGGTAAATCAAATATAACCCTGGGAGTACCCGGACCCAAAGCTATTACTGCATATATGAATGATCATGGACTGGAAAATGCCGGACATAGAAGATGGATTCTTTATCCTAAATTAAAAGAAGTTGGCACTGGTGACACTGGTGCCAGTAATGCGCTATGGGTAATAGGTGATGAATATAAAAACTATCCCGATAATATGCCGGAGTTTATCTCCTGGCCCCCTCCCGGTTACGTACCTCAGCCCCTTGCCTTTTATCGTTGGTCATTTTCTATCCCAAATGCCAATTTTAAAAACGCAAAAGTACAGGTAAAAAAGCCGGATGGCACTGCTTTAAATGTTAAAGTAGAAGATTTAGAAGATGGCTATGGTGAAAATACATTAGTTTGGATGATAAGTGGCATAACCTGGTTTTATGATATTGGAGATGAAATGGTATTTGATGTTACTGTTTCCAATGTAGGAATAGGTGGGGAAATTAAAAACTATAGCTATAAAGTAGTAATTTTCATGGTAATTTAGTACTACTTATATTGTTATGCCTCATGAAAAAAAAGATACTGCAGTAGTAGATTTTGGGTTTGGCTACTGACTATTGTTTAGCCGTGAGATTTAGGGATGAATGGCGGGGCTTTTGATATTGAATCATTCGCATTGTCATTTTATAATAATTTCTGGAACAAATCACTGGAGCTTCCACCAGAGGAAAATAAAGCTTCAACTTTTGGTTTTTGTAGCTATGTCTTGTTACATTATCAAGGTTGCAAAGGAAAGAGCGATGCACCCGCATCACGGAAGGTAATGTAATTTGCTCTTCCAGGTTTTTAATGGTGGCCCTGATCAGGTACTTTTTCAGCAGGTTATTTTTCAAATAATTGATTTCGCAGTAATTCAATTCGCTCTTGATAAATAGCAATTCATCTTTCGAACAGGTAAAAATTTCATCTTTATTTTCTCCCTGTAATTGCACTTGAGTTACAATACTACCAGCTGTAGGTTTACTGTTTTCGCTGACTTTTGCAGACGGTTGTTTTTTAAAATAGGGGAGAAACAATAAAAGACTAGGAAAAATACCAACGGCCAAAGTAAAGGCGAAAAATACTAAAAATCCCTGCCAACTTATGGTAATGATTCCAATCGCCACACTATATAAAAAATTCAACACGGCGATGATAAAAATGTGTAGCAATGAAGAAATAGCTTGCTTTTTAGCGCTTTTGCTGGCGTATTGTTCAACGCTTAATTTTCTTAAAAAAATATTGGCAATAACTAACCCGGCAAATGTACACAATCCATACCCGGCGCAGTAAAGCAATACATCCTGGAAAGTCCAGCGACTAATATTGAAGGGCTGGTAGACAAGCAAAAAAGCAAATACAAATAAACTAATTAAGCTGTTTTTTTTGAGCTTTATTTGGGAAAAGTTCATAAAAAAATTTTTTTATTAGCGGCATCCCCCTTTAAACAATGGCTGTGCCAATCGATTTTATCTACCTATGAGGGTATCTGAAATTATTAATAGTTCGTATTTGAACACAATTGTAAGTTTTTGCAAAACAAAAAGAATAGATTAAAGAACGCCCAGTTGCATTATCAAGCTCAAGTTATCAACTATCCCTTCCTCTTTTGTTATTAAATTGTTTTCGATTTGTAGTAATGAAACTCCCTTTACAGAAACTTTTTTACCGGTTGAGTTTACACCAAAGAGATTGCCATTCTCATGTGTACCGGAATATTCCCACCTTACCGTTACCTTATTTTCACCTCTATTAGTAACAATTTTATCTAGGTGTATCTTTAAATCCGGAAAATAGTTATAGGTTGTTTTCAACATTTCTTTATAGTCCGATATTCCGCGGATAGGATTCTCAAAATGGGTATAATCAACTTCCAAATTTTCATGAGCAAGCTTATCTAGTATATCTTCCCTCCCGGCACTCCATATTTGCATGTATTCAGAAATAATATTTTCAAGTTCTTTATTTTCCATAAAAATCATTTTTTTAATGTTTATATATAATAAACGCTAGTCAAAGGATTGTTCCGGATTTACTAAATTAAATATCAATAATTTGAGCCAAAAAAACCCCTCTTCTATTTTATTTAAAAGAGGGGTTGAATTTGATTTAAATTAAACCTTTTCGGGTACCAGGTAGGGTGGACGATAGTTCCTGGTTAGCATTTTATCAGCTTCAGCATCGTTAACAAATTTTTCTGCACTGGGATCGAAATTCAATACCCTGTTGAGACGATAAGCAATATTGCCTAAGTGCGCCAGACCGGAAGATAAGTGCCCTGTTTCTATCGGCGCGTTCAAAAGGGTTCTATCTCTTTTCCGTACTGCATCGATAAAATTGGCAAAATGACCATCAGTACCACCGGAACCACGATCCATTCCCGAAGCTTCTTTGGCTCCATCATCACCAGATTGTCCGGGTTCACGGTCTCTTCCCAGGTAAGTTTTGTATTTGCTGTAACCATCTACTACCAATATTCCTTTTTCACCATAAAAAATATTGCCCACAGTTACTCCTTGTTCTTCATTAGTACACCAGGGCCGCACCTCAAACTGGATTATTTTATTTTCTTCCGGATAATGATATACGGAAGTCAATACTTCCGGCACTTCTTTGGCATCGTCCCAGAGGAATTTGCCCCCCATAGAAGTAATTTGAGTGGGTAATCCTACATCAAGCCCCCACATACACATGTCTGTTTCGTGAATTCCCTGGTTACCTACATCGCCATTGCCGTAGTCCCAATGCCAATGCCAATTGTAATGAACAAGGTTTCGGGTAAAGGGTCTCATGGGGGCGGGGCCAGTCCATAGGTCATAATCCAGGCCATCGGGTACCGGTGAAAAACCTTTATCGCCAATGCTATCTCGCCATCTAAAAACCAAACCCCGTGCCATGTACACGTGGCCGATGTATCCGTCACGCATAAGCTGTACCGCCTCTTGTATGGCGGGCGAACTTCTTAATTGTACGCCATGTTGTACAACGCGATTGTATTTATTGGCGGCTTCCACCATTTTGCGTCCTTCCCACACATTGTGGCTACCGGGCTTTTCTACATACACATCTTTACCGGCCTGGCAAGCCCAGATTACCGACAAAGCGTGCCAGTGGTTGGGTGAAGCAATACTTACAACATCAATGTCATTATTGTCCATTACTTTCCGCAGGTCCTGCTCTAATGCTACATCTTTGTTGTAAGTCTCTTTAAAAGACTGCTGTCGTTCCCTGGCGATATTTATATCAGGATCACATAAATGAGTAACCGTTACATTTTTCTGGTTCATCAGTCCGCTGATATGATTCTTGCCACGGCCATTGATGCCAAGCACGGCTGCATTAATCCTATCATTAGCCCCCAATACATGAGAGGGCAAAATGGTTGGAATAGTAAATGCAGCTGCTGCTGTAGCAGCGGTGGTTTTGATAAATTTTCTTCTAGAATTATTTTTTTCCATTGGGGTATAATTATGTTAACAAATTATTTTTGATGAAAGTAACTAATTTTCAGTTAACGAAACAGAAAGATACTTACTTTTTCAAAAAGGATCAAAGTAACTTATTAATTTTAACGGTTCTATGTGAATTTGTGAGGATAATTGAATTTTTACTTATCATAAATGTTTCTTCTGGTGTGGGCAAATTTCCACTACCCCTGCAAAGTTTGTATGGCTCAACCAAGTAGGAATAAAAGCCAAGTTTATGCCTTATCAAGCCCCAGGCCCTGCCAACCTCATAGGATTGTCTCTAGTGTGTTAATTTCATAATTCGCTCACTATTTTCACCCTTAATTATCAACCGTAGCGATATAATTACCACACTGGCAGATTTGCCTATTGCTTAAAAATGGTGCAACCCACAACTAGCCGTTCTTTGTCTCGCTGCTTTTATCGAAAGATCCTTAGTGTCTAATGCTTCGCAAAAGCCACTACTAAAGACGTTTTGAAAATAGCTGCCTTTAGAAACGTGCTACGAGCTTTTGGAGATATCTCACTGCGTTCGATATGAACACAGTTCATTTCGTGGCCACTTTTGCGAAGCATTAGTGGCGAGAAATCTCCAACCAAAAGCACTGCAGCAGGTCCTTCAGCAAAACGTCATCCGCCAAAGTCGGACACGTTCCCTATTTATTTTTTTAAAACTAAAAATCACCCATTACTGATGACATCATGCAAAATAATCTTATTTAATATTACTTACCAGATAACATTAATTTGTTTTGTGCTGTATAATTACTAAATACACTATTTAGTAATTTATTCTAATTACATATTCATTATACTTGAATTAAATGTTTATATACATTTCATACAAATTGTGTATTTACTAGCAATATTTGTGGAAACATTCCTCATATTTATCTTTCTATTTTTTTAAACAATTCTTTCCCTAATGTCTTAAAACACACATTTAATTATTTGGCACAATTTTTAGACTATACCTGTTGAAAATATTTTAAAATTATTAAAATTAAATTTATTTAGTTATGAAAGGATTAAGAAAAGTTTCAATGGTAGTAGCTTTTGCATTTTTTGGTTTTAGTTTAACTCCTGCGATAGCAGCTCAGCAACCAAAGACAGAATCAACCACAGTTTGGGTAAATGAAGAAGGTGAAGAAATAGATTTTACCCAATTACCTCAAGCTGTACAAGATGCTTTTAATGATGGTGAGTATGCGAAATGGAATGTAGACAAGGTTTACAAAATGCAAAAAGATAACAAAATCTGGTATCAACTTTCAGTTACAAATGAAGGCCAAAGCAAAGATATCAAATATGATGAAAATGGTCAGGAAGTAAAAGAAAAGCATCAGGGATAACCACCTTTGAATAAAGAGGCTATCTAAAAATAGCCTCTTTATTACAAAATTTATTATTTTTTGTTTAGTACCTATTTTTTGTTAACCTTTGGGTAATTTTTGTCAACTTTTTTAACTATAAATATTATGACAACGGAACAATTTTTTCAACTAATCCAAAAGGATTTTGATTACTTAACCATGATTTCCAGAAAGTTTGCCAGCAATGAACGTGACGCTGAAGACCTACTTCAGGAAACGATTTATAAAGCTTTGAAAAGCAACAAAAGTCATTTCTTCCGCTCAGATAAAATTGCGAAAATATCCAGGCTTATAAACTTACATTCCTTCTTTTCGGCATCTACCATAGTGCCCTCATGAACAAAATTGAGTTTACCCAGAGCATTTTTGCAGTTGGTATTGTTCGATTCCACAAATCCTTCGATCCGGTGCAAAGCCAATTGATTAAAACCATATTCGCAGATAGCCGTGATAGCTTCCTGCATGTAACCTTTACCCCAATGATCGGGAAGCAGCCAGAGTCCGATTTCTGCTTTTTCATGATGGTTTTGCAGGTTATTCAAGCCCCCGGCACCAATGAATGCCTTATCTCCTTCCAGCAAATGCAATGCCCACCAAAAACCTGTTCCTTCTGACCTTAGGTTGGCAAACCACTGCATTTGTTCCCTGGTTTCCTGCAGGGTAGCAAACTTCACCCCGTAATGTTTGTTCACTCTGGGATCAGACAGGCCCTTAAAAACATTTGTTAAGTCATCATCAGCTATTGGACGTAGCAAGAGCCGTTTTGTGTTTAATGTATTTTCAGCTGTTGATTTCATTGCTAATTCAAATTAAATTTTTTGTTGCTGCCCCATTCCAAAAGTCCGGGGAATAGTGCAAATAAAACTGGTAATAAAATTGGCTAACAACAAACCGGCAAAAGTACACAATCCGTAACCAGCACAGTACAAAACAACATCCGGAAAAATCCAGCGGCTAATGCTAAACGGTTGATAAATCAACAAAAAAGCAAATACGAAAAGACTAGTCAATAGATTTATTTAATTTCAGTATCCCCGTAACACAATGGCCGTGCCATCCCAATTCAAGCTGATTTTAATGGATACCCAATGGCTTGATGTGTACGAAATTGAGAAAATACTAAAATACAAAACCCAATCTATTATTGAATAGTTTCATAAGCAGCCTTCCTGATATTGACCTCCCGTTGCATATTCATCATTGCCGAAGACATATTGTTCATGGTGTACGCTACGGTTAATTTTTGGTCAGGATCATGAAACACAAAACTACCGCCGGCACCAAAACCTCCAAATGCCTTAAGCGAGGGAGAAAAATTATGTTTATGTGATGGCTTCATAAAACCGGCATGAAAACGAAAAGCATCCTGCTTGAATACCAGATCTTCCCAGCCATTTATGGGTGCTTCAGGATATTGCATCAGGTAGGCAAGGGTATCGGCAGACAGATGTAAAGCGTGTGCTGTATTGGTGAATGCATCAATTAAGGAAGCCAGCCCGCGGGCGTTGCCAATACCGCCACCGGCACCCATTTCCAGTTGCAGTATTTTGGATTGATTAAAATAGGCATGATTGCTCACAAATGAAGGATTCAGCATGGATTTGAAGGAAAGTGACCATGGTTTGAAAAACTCAAAAACAAATCGTCCAGGCATTGAAAACAGGCCCTTCAATTTTGAGAATGGTTTCAGAGTAGCAATTTTATTCCAGTCATAACCGGCATCCACCCCTATTCTTACTTCTCCTTCAAGGTGGGGAAGTAGCATTTGTTCCACATATTCTTTTAAAAATTTTTCGCCGGGATCCAGGCGGGACAGCAGCGAACTGATATACCAGCCGATGTTCCAGACGTGATAACCCTGGTAATCGCCCGGCTGCCAATGTGGTTTTTGTTTAGCAATCAAGCCATCCAGGAATTGTCGGTCCCTGATGATGTGAATATTCAGTTTTTTATCGATGGCTGAAAGCCCGGCCCGGTGTTGCAACAGTTGTTCTATGGTAATTGATGCTTTCCCATGACAGGCAAAAGCCGGCCAGTATTGACTCACTTTATCCTGATAGTTAAATAGGCCCTGACTATGGCAAAGTGCCAGACAACCGGAGGCTATTGCCTTGGTGGCCGAAAATATGGGGACTACCGTATCCTCTCTCCATTCCTGATTTTTCGCAGGGTCTTGATGTCCGCCCCAAATATCAACCACTTTTTTATTGTGATGAAATACGCATAAGGCAGCACCAATTTCATCATGAGCTTCAAAGTTTTTTTCGAAGGCATCGGCAATCGATGAGTAGTTTTTATTAAGGTAGCCTTTTATTTCCATGGGAAATCTTTATTTATCTTTCAAAAAATAAGTTGCCCGGGTCAAGGGTATTTCGTCATTCTGATTGGCAAATTCAGCTTCATTTTTCTGGTGGCAACCCATGCAACCGTAAGTGGTGCGGATGAATACCTGCCGGTTGTCTTTAAAAGTTTGTGCCGGCCGGCGAAATTTTTCCACGTTGGCTTCCAGATTTTCCAGCCGGCTGGTTAGCTCCCGGCGATATGGCCATTGCCCGAATTCAGCCACCTGCCTGATCGAGCGATATACCTCCGCGGCGGCACTGGTATTGCCCTGCTTTACCAGCATATCGCCCAGGTTTAGCAGAAAACCTTCTACGTTATGTGGCGCTATCCAGGAGTTGGTGCAAGCCCTGCTTTTATTGTAATCATCGGCAACCCTTTCAGGTATTTCACCAATATCATCCAGTTTGGGGGCTTTTCTGTCTATCTTCCGGCACAGACATTCTTCCAGGTTGCGCCATTGAAATGCCACGGCTTCGTTGTACCAGTCTTTGCTGTGCGCTATTCCGCTCATCACATACCCTATGCTGAACAAGTTGAAAGATGGCCATTGCCGGATGGCTTTCTTACCCAAAAAGTACCCTTTGGTTCGTAGTCGATCGTCCTCATGGCGTGAACCATTGGCCAGCATAAAACCAGCCTTAAACCCCAAAAGCCGCGGATCATGCTTGTTAAGCGCCACTGCTTCATCAAAATAGTTGAGCGCCAGGTCGCCGGCAGCTGCTATTGAAGGACTCAAATCTTGTTTTCTCGTTCTTTCAGTTACTTGCCAGGCGTAGGCAAAGCCCAGGTGAGCCGCTATTTTAAAATCCTGTGGGTCTTTTGCATAAGCACCGTGTAGCTTGTCCAACACCATTTCAAGGTTGTCATAGTTTCCCTGGTGCAATTGGTTCCAGAAATACTGATGCGCTTCCCTTTCTTGAGTATTATCTTCAAAAGAAGAGCGTTTTTTCTTTTCACTGATCAGAGGCACGAAAGCGGTACAAGAGTATGTAATGATAGTAATGATCAGCAAATATTGAAGTAATTTATTCATGATATTTAATTATTGTTTCTATTTTGTAAGAAATAAATAACCGGATAAGTTATTTGTAAGGGACGAAATGATGATATTTGGGAGTAAATGCAGGCATATTGTAGAAAAACTAATCATGTCATTGGGGAGCTGCCGCAAAACTTATTAGTTTTAAATTTGCTTATTGTGCAGAGGATAATCAAACCACCTACATATCTACCTTATGTATAAAAGAAAAAAGCCCGACTGGCTTACCAGAGTTCAGGAAAATAGCTACGAACCTGAAATTTTGATTTCGGGAGTAATTCTGTTTGCTTTATTACAACTGCCGGCAGAGCTAGACCGCCTAAAAATATTTTTACAGTATAAATCCTTCAGCGTTTTTTATTCTTCCGATATTGATGAATTAATTATCGTGGGCCTTAAAATTGCGGTGATTTGGTTAATTGTTGGATTCGCCATCCACCTTATTTTCCGCAGCATCTGGATTGCCTTTGTTGGACTTAGTTGGGTGTTTCCTAAAGGTATCAAACACGAGAAACTCAAATTGAGTGGCAAGTATCAACAAATAATCGAAAGGCTACCAACCTTTACGCAAAGTGTACAAAAACTGGAGCGTATCTGTTCCATGATATTTGCTTCCATATTTTTATTTTTCATGGCAGCTTTAGGCATTATTGTTTATAATATCATTACTGGACTGTTTATATTTTCCATTATTACAATGTTTCCCTCCTTGGAAGCCTTCAATGAAGAAATCAATTTGCTATTGCTGATATTTATATTAGTTACAGTTTCTTTATATCTAATTGACTTTTTAAGTTTAGGTTATCTGAAAAGGATACCCTATTTTAGAAAATTTTACTTCCCGGTTTACCGGTTGATGAGTGCTATTACGCTGGCTCCATTGTATCGCAGCATATATTATGGGCTGGTATCCAACCTTAACCGGTTCCATATTTTTATCGGGTTATTTTTGTATACTGCCGCGACTATATTTATTAGTTACATTTTACTTGATTCACGTAATTTTTTAGTGCAATACAATACATTGAGCGGCAAAGAAAATGTGTATGCCGGGCATTATGAGAACTTGTATGAAGAAAATCCGTCCAATGTTATACAAATTCAGTCCGATATTGTGAAGGATCAGGTACTGCGTGTATTCTTGGTTTATAATACCTGGCATTTTACCTACTTTGATAATAAATACGATTGGGAAAATTATGAGAACATTGCTTCAGTTCCCGATTCGGTTTTATTTAAGCAAATCAACCAGGATTTCACCTTGAACATAAATGATGTAGCCATTGAAAATCCTACCTGGTACAGGCACAATCGTGACAAAACTAACCAGTACGGTTTTCTTACCTGGATAGACATTGGGCATCTTGATCGGGGGCCGCATCGTTTAAATCTTATCCGATCCAGGGCTTATGCTCCACGACAAATAATCCCGGTTGATTTTTTTAAGGAATCTGGTAGATTCGATGCTGATGGTTATAACCCTTCTATAAAACCCTAAGGGAAGCTTTTTGATAATGAATAGGAGATTGTCAATTATTAGCAAAATTTATCATTGAGGGGAAGGGTACAATTAAGAAAAATCCAGGAAATAGTAATGCTTGGGCGTTCACTATTATACACAACTGTACGAAAATGTACACTTCCTGTACCAGCTATCGACACTACAACCCCTTGGAATGCACATTCTTCTTTTTGGCACACCTTTGGCAATGATATAATCGAAATCGAACTAAGAAAAATAAAAAATTTAATGATATGAAAATGTTGAAGACACTCACAATAATATTTGGTATAGTTATAGGAATTGTAGGATTTATTTCAACTACAGTTAAGGCTGATGGTAAATCAAAACTAAATAAAACAGCCAAAGCCGAAAAAGCCAAAGTAACCATGAAAGTATATGACGCTGAAATGCAGGAAACTGAGCACTTATTAATTGAGAACTACCTACAAATGGTGGAATATGAAAATGTTGATACTTCCATCATCATTGTAAATGAAGCTGGATTAACAATATATAAAGGCACCAAGGAAGATGCTACAGATTTATTGAAGAAGAGCGATTATTTGTTCAGCTTCGGTGAAGCAGAACATTACCTTATTACTGAGTAAATAAAGTAAATTAAATTTTTCATAATTTTTGGGTTAGGAAGCCGCTCGCAAGAGTGGCTTTTTTCAAATGTTTCACTCTTCGGGAAATGGGATATATAGCTTGCAATATTGTATCATTTATTGACCGCATAAGTAAACGAAATTGCATATTTGAACAGGTTTTGGTGTTAAAACCGCAATTTTGACGGTGGCATATTTATTGGATACGTGTAGGCTAAAGTAAAATCAATAAAGCATATGATCAAAAATTACATTTTAATAGCTATCAGAAATTTCAAAAGGCAAAAGTTTTTTTCCTTATTAAATCTGTTTGGACTGGCCTTGGGATTAACTACCACCTTATTCATCGGTATTTATATATGGCAGGAAGTCACGTATGATCATTTTCATCAAAAGGCTGACCGGATTTCCTGGATAACTACTAAAATGCAATACAATGGAGAGCAGATTGAATTTGGTAGTACCGGTACCAAAGTTGGACCCGCTCTTTTACGTAATTTTCCAGAAGTGGAGGCTTATACCCGTTTATTGAAATCATCCTCCATCTTCAAGTACCAGGAAAAATCGTTTGAAGAAGAAAATGTGGTTTACGCTGATTCTGCTTTTTTTCATATTTTTAGTTTTACATTGAAAAGCGGTAACCCGGCTACGGTGCTTTCAGAACCTAACCAGGTAGTACTTACCCATAAGATTGCCCGCAAATATTTTGGGCAGCAGAATCCTGTGGGTAAAACTTTAACAGTGAACGGAGCCAAAGAATATGTAGTGACAGGTATTGTAGAAGAAGTGCCGGATAATTCACAGATTAAATTTGATATGCTGGTGTCTTTTACCAGCCTTGGAGCTTCTAAAAATGAAGCCTGGTTTCCGGCCAATTATTACACTTACTTGCTTTTAAATGAAGAAAAAGCTTTTGTTTCACTACAAAATAAAATTCGCCCATTCATGGACAAGAATTCAGCTGAAACAGAAATGGAAGGAGATAACTTCGTCACCTTTCAATTGATGCCTTTGAAAAGGGTACATTTATACTCTGATCTTTCTCCCTTGGTACCGGTAGCTGATATTAAATACATTTACATATTCGGACTGGTAGCTTTATTGGTATTGTCAATTGCTTGCATCAATTACATCAATTTGGCTACTGCCAGGGCAACCGAAAGAGCCACTGAAGTAGGCGTAAGAAAAGTTCTGGGAGCCGCTAAAAATCAGCTTTTCTGGCAATTTATGGGGGAAGCCCTGATAATGTCTTTAGTCGCTACTTTAATTAGCTTATTAGCAATATATTTCGGAATGCCTTATTTTGAAAGTATAACCGGTAGCGAGGTACAACTTTCAACCCTGTTACTTCCATTATTGGTGGGAACCACCCTATTATTCTTAATCATATCTTTTTTATCCGGAATTTATCCATCGATTGTTTTATCAAAGTTGCTTCCTGCCAGAACATTAAAAGGCAAATATAAAAATACTTCATCAGCGCTACTTTTACGTAAAGGACTGATCACCTTTCAGTTTTTTATATCCATTGCCTTGATTGCTTGTACCATAATCATTTACATGCAACTGAATTTTCTGCAAAACAGCAAACTTGGGTATCAAAAAGATCATATAATTGTAGTTAATTTACAGTATTCCATGGTAGAAAAATATGAAGTGCTAAAAAATAAACTGGCACAAAATCCAGCCATCGAAGCAATGACTATGGCTTATGAAACACCCACCAAAATTGATTGGGGTGGTTCTATAAAAACGCCTGCAATGGATGAAGCATTGGTGGCCACTTGTATACCGGTTGAGAAAGATTTTCTTAAAACTTTAAATATTGAACTAGTGGCAGGCAAAGATTTTACTGCCTCCGACCAGGATAAAGCCAATCAGGCAGATGGTGAAGAGGCTGATTTTAGTATGATAATTAATGAAACGGCTGCAGCCTTGATGGGATGGAATCCTGATGAAGCTATATCAAAAACGTTGGATTTGCCACTACCGGGTACAGTAGTAGGAGTTGTCCGCGATTTTCACTATGCCACGATGAAGGAAAAGATCGGCCCTCTGGTAATAATGAATAGGGAAATGTACCACCAAATGCTGATCCGCATCGATGGACAAAATATCGCTTCTACATTGGATTATATGCGAGAAACCTGGAAGACCATTATACCCGATTTTCCCTTTAGCTATCATTTTATGGATGAAGAATTTGACCAATTATATGCCAGTGAGCAAAAGACCAGTAAGATATTCAATGTATTCACCTTCCTGGCCATTGGATTAGGGTTGCTGGGATTATTAGGATTATCGGCTTATACCATTAGCCAAAGAAGAAAGGAGATAAGCATCAGGAAAATATTGGGGGCTTCGGTTGCTCAGATAATTAGGCTTCTTTCTATTGATTTTATCCGACTTATCGTAATAGCTTTTGTGCTGGCGGTGCCGGTAGCCTGGTATTTAATGAGTCAATGGCTGATGAATTATGAATACCGCATCGATATGAACGTGCTGGTATTTTTAGGCTCCGGCGCAGTCGTAATATTGCTTACTCTTTTGATTTTGATAAGTTACAGCTTTAAAACCGCCAATCGTAACCCAGTGGAGAGTATGAGGCAGGAATAAGCGGTTTTTAAATCATACCTTCCTATAAGTAAATTGCATCTTACTTATAGAAGGGTATCACACCGCCAATTGCTTTCTTTTTCTTAAGCCAATGATCAAACTTGTAAAAGCTATTGCCATACACACAGCAAACCATACAAAAAGGTTGTAAAAATCGTAAATAAGCCGGTAGCCGAGAGTAAATGAGAATAATAGTAGCCCGGTGATTTCCCAAAGCCGCCAGTTTTCCATTCTTACTTTTTCAATAGGCTCTGGAGCTAAATTGAATACCACTTTTAGCTTGCCCCAATCCCATGCCAACAGCGTCAGGTTACTCAACACCATAAGCCCAGTGATCACCGGAGTAAAAGCAAAATAGTAAGAGAGTGTAATTACAAAAATATTGACGATAATGGGTAAAAATATAGTAGCACCCAATAGAGAAAACCGCTGGGTCATTAAACATAAACCGGCCAGCAATTGAGCTACCCCGATAAATTTCCAATAAAGTCCTGACTGGTACATGGTTTCGAAATAATGCCAGGCACTATCAATTGGATAATCGGCCCCACTTTCAGTGGTAAACCGCAATCCTTTGATTTTAATTACGCTGGCAAATACAAAACCACCTCCCACTAAATATCTTAAATAAATGATGAATAACTGAAGCCAATGACTTGCTCTTAATTTTTTAAAATTCATAGAGCTACTCTGAATTAATAAGTTAAAGAAAAAACTAAACAGACTCCAGACGATAAATCCAACTAAAAGTTACACTGCATAATATTTAACTTTTATATTTGATTCGGTTTAACATCTCTCATTGCCTAAAAAAATTGTCAAATCACATCAGGATATTTATGAAGATATATCAGGTTTATGTTTTTTTGATTTACAGAGTAAATTCAATGTTAATAATAAAATAATGATTGCTAAGGCTGAAAATTAATTAATCAATTTATACTCAATAAATAGATATACTCTAAAAAATATTCTCATTGCGAGTAATTGAATGAGCTATTACCCGGAATTGTCCATCCGCTGCCTAATTTTCTGGTGCTTCGTACTTCACAAGATCAATACCGATACCATTGGGATCTACAATAACAAAATGCCGGTCTCCCCAGTGTTCATCCCTCAATTCAATGGCAATGGGCACTTCTTTCTGCTTCATTTTCTGATACAGGGCATCTACATCATCCACTTCTATGGTGAGATAAACACCTTGCCCTTGAAAAGGCTCTTGAAAAATTGGTTGCTGCGTGGGATGATTAGGCATCAGGAAACTGATTTCAGCCTCCCGGTCAGGAGTATGCATCAATATAAACCACTCATTTTCAAAGGTGATGCCAAAGCCCAATATTTCTGTATAAAATTTCTTGGTTTCGGCTAATTTTTCTGTGATAATACCAGCATTCATTTTCATATTCATTTCGTTTTCTGTAGTTAATTGTTGTGAAAATAAAAGAGTTGAAAAATTCAATAATAATAAAGTGAAAAAAGATCGTCTCATTTTTTTTAATTTAGTTAGAGACAAAAATGCGGGTATCGAGCTAAGTAAAATTGTAAAAAACGGACATAATGTATTATGCCGTAAGCACGCTAATGATTGGCTAACTTAGGACTTACTCCGTAAAAACGTTTAAAGTCTTTGATAAAGTGGGGTTGATCGTAGTAGCCTAAATCATAGTAGGCTCTTTGCTTGAGAATCTCTTTCGGAGCATTCGCGCATGCAATCAGCTTTTGAAATTGGATTACCTTACTAAAAACCTTGCCCGAATCGCCGATATAAAAATGAAATAAACGTCGCAACTGACGTGAACTGAGTCCGGTGTTAAGCTCTTTTTCCAGATGAAGGTGACCCTGGCGAGCCAGGATAGTTTGCAAGGCTCTGTAAAATCTACCATCCCACTCGAAATCAATTTTGGCTATCAGCCTTAAAAAATAAGCATCTAATATTTTTGCCAGGTCATCCATGCTTTTCCCCGGAGCAATTCTGGCAGTAATGAAGTTTGCTAAATCAGGAATAGCAAACTGAAGCTGCTCAATCCGATTGCTGATTTCAGCTGCATTTATATGAAACAACCGGGGAAAGACGGCTGGAAAAAATCTTACCCCTACGTAATGAAACCGACCGGACAAAGGAAACTCGGTGTATTTTTTGCAAAAGCCCATTAACTGACTATCGGCTGGGTTGTTTACATCAAAGAATAAATCAACACAACCATCTGCCACTACCCGATATTGGTAGGGTATAGTAAAATGAGCATCGTTTTTTAAAAACCAATAGCAGTAAATAAAATCCTGCAAGGATTTTGCCGGAAGTATTTCCTGGTAATCAACTGGACTACCATTAGCCCCTGCGGTAGGTTGCAGTGGCTGATAGTATTGGCGGATGTTGAATTTGTAATTAGACAATTAATTGAATTTTGATCACAACATTTGCGATAAAAATAAAGTTTAAGATTTATTATTTTTAATAAGCCTAGTCCATTATTCGTTTCTCAAAGCCTTCACCGGATTGGTGGTAGCGGATCTAAGTGTTTGTAAAGTAACCACCACTATTGAAATAATAAACACAAATACTATAGGAATGATAAAATGTAAACTGTTGACTTCAATTCGATAAGCATACGACTGTAACCACTCTTTCCCTACCAAAAATGCCAGGGGTACGGCAAGTAAGGCCGCGAAAATTAATGGAATGAGTATTACCCGGTTAAGCATGATCACTATCTGAGCAACCGAAGCTCCCAATACTTTGCGTATGCCAATTTCTTTTGTCTTGCGTAAACTATAATAATAGCTCAAAGCAAACAAACCCAATAGCGCGATAAAAATTGCTAGCGATGAAAACATACCAAACATGGATGCAAATTGTATATCAGACTTGTACTGCTGATCAAATTGCTGATCCTGAAAAAAGTAATCAAAAGCAGTAGCCTCACTAAATACTTTATGATATTGCTCTTTGACATCGTTTAGTATTAATTTAATGGATGCTCCTTTTTCTTCATCACTTATTGTTGCTGGCATGTTAAGTTTTACTGAATAATAATTACTCCACACACTATACACGAAAAGCATGGGAGTAATCTCTTCTTTAAGTGCCAGGTGATGATAATCTTTTACAACACCAATTATCTTTAATGGCCCTTCACCAAAGTTGGTAGAATAAAATTCGTGTCCAATAGCCTCCTCTTCATTTTCCATGCCTAAAAACTGCAATACTTTTTGATTGACCAAAACCTCTCCACTGGAAAAAGTATCGTCACCTTCACGATAAAAACGACCGGCACTTATCCGGAAATCATACAATTCCGGATAGTCCATGTCAATGGCGATCATTTTTACTGAAGTATTTTTCTCGGCATCCGCATCCGGTTTGATACTACTCGTCCAATCAATTGGAATACCCGGCACCTTACTACTGGTGCTCACATGCTCAATTGATGATAGCCGAAGCATTTCATTTTTAAAAGTATTTCTTTTTTGCATACTTTCCTGATTGAATCTTATTGGAGGTGCATTAATAACCAAAATGTCATCAAGGTTGATTCCTAAAGCCTTGTTTTGCATGTAATTCACTTGCTGATAAACTATTAATACCCCGCTAACCAGGATAATAGAAAGCATGAACTGAAAAACTACCAAACCTTTGCGCAAATGGCTCCCTTTAGAAGGTGCTATTGTTTGACCAAGTGCCTTGATTGGCTGATAACCGGAAATTATAAAGGCGGCATAGAAGCCGCTGAGTATGGTGCCAATGGCAAATATTACTATGGCAGCCACGATCAATTGCGGTTGCAACCAAATATTGAAGTTTATCGGCTGAGACAAAATATTTGAAACAGCAGGTAGCACACTATAGCTTAACAATAAAGCTAAAATTACTGCCAATAGATTGAAAAGAGACGTTTCCAGCAAAAATTGACTGATAATCTGTGAACGGCTCGAACCCAAAGTTTTTCGAATGCCTATTTCACGATACCGTTCGGCGGCTTTAATTGAGCTAAGGTTAATATAATTTACCCAGGCAATTATTAAAAGCATAATCGCCACGATGGTAAAAGCTTGTACTGTCAATGGATTGCTATTTGTTTTAAATTCACCATCCAAATTTGAAGTTAGGTAAATATCTGTTAAAGGCTGAAAACTAAAGCTGTAAGTGTTTTCAGATTGTACATTTTTATTAAAAGAAGTTTCTAGTTGCTTTGCGATTCGATCCTGGTCGGCATTTGGTTCTAACACCAGGTAAGTCATTACGTTAGTCCAACTCCATTTTTCACTCACATCCCCCACTAACAGATGCAAGCCAGGAAAAGAAAGGAATACATTGGCTTCGAGGTGAGTTGCGAACGGCAAATCTTCAATCACGCCAGCTACATGATATTCAAAATCTCCCTGTATGTTTTTTACCAGCATAGTTTGGCCAACCGGGTTTTGATCTTGAAAGTATTTTTGAGCTATTGATTGGGTAAGCACCATTTGATTAGGTTTATCAAAACTTTTTGCAGGATTACCTGAAATTACTTTAAAATTAAAAAATTCAAAAAAAGAACCGGTAGTAAAATATACTTTCTCTTCCCGAAAACTTGTAACTTGTTCATTGTCTTGCATGTACACCAGGGTATTATTCACATAGTCGTAATCATTAAATAATATATAATCTTCAATGCCGCTGATGTGTTCTTTGCCATAGTAAGCTAGTGCTGGAGAATTATTTAAACCTCTTACCGTGGTTACTTCATTCTCAGTTTCCTTTATTAATCTGACAACTTGATCTTTTTTCGGATGAAATTGATCGTAATTTTTTTGATTGAAAACGTAAGTTAAAACAATGATGGCGGCTGCGATGCCAATGGATAGCCCTAAGAAATTAATAAAGGAGAAAAATTTATTTCTTTGAATATTTCTAATGGCCGTGAGTAAATGATTTTTGAACATGATTAATATTTTAAGTAAAAACCGGTAACGGTATAAAGAAATATCATGCCAAAGCAAAATGTTTGTTTTTAGAAGGTCAAGGAGCATTTTCGGATTTAGCGGGTATTGTTATTTGTGCGGTATCGCAACATAGGTGACCGCTAGCGGTCGAAAATTTTAGCAGAAAACTGATAATGGCTTCCGAATAAGGATGGGCTTTTATCACTGGCCAACCGGATAGCCTTGCCTTTTTCCTGGTATCTGATGATTCACTGATTGCAAAATTTTCCTTACCGGATCGATATTCCCTGGTGGTTGTTTGTGATGGGCAGTGTACATTCATTATTTACCCCAAACCAAACTTTTAGAAATTTTTTTACTTCCAAGCTTTTCTGATAGATTATCTAGCCTTCCTGAAAAATCATTCAATGTAACTAGCAAATTTTTTACTGCGTATTTTAATTCCTCGTAGTTTACGATTATTTGCTTTTCAGTAGGTGGGAAAAATGGTTCGGAGTTATCATCACAGTTGATTATCACATGATCTGATTGCCTGGTAAAATTTGGTGAAGGGTGGCACTCCGATAAATAAAATGGTTGGAAGTGATCATCGAGAAGTTTTACCCAATCATTAATTTCCTCTAATAGCCCACAACATTGCGGATATAAAACCATTTTGCTGTCGACCTTAAGCCCGTATCCGCCAAATAAAGAGCAAGAATCTTTTACATCCAAGCCTGACGTATGTAATCGTATTACCTGAACCAAATTTTCATCAGATAAATCAAAAAGTAGATACTGATAAACACCAGGAGCAATTGGTTTTCCCACCTTCATATAATTTTTCTTCAATTCCCTTTCCTGGTATATATCCCAAGCTTCAGTATTTGTCAAGGAAGTTCCATAAGGTTGATTCTTACTTTCTTTATCCTTTAAAGTTGGTAATTCTATTAATGGTATAAGTTCAATCATATATAAGTTTTCAGTTTTGCGTTATTCGCCGTAGAGCTACTAATTTATTAAATCAGCATAAATTTTCATAACCTTGAAAGTATATGATGCCGAAATGTAGGAAACAGAAAATCTGCTAATCGAAAATTACCTGCAAATGGTGGAATATGAAAATGTTGAAACTTCCATCGCCATTGTAAATGAAGCAGGATCAACCGTATATAAAGGTACCAAGGAAGACGCTGCTGATTTATTAAAAACAAGCGATTATTGTTCAGTTTTGGCGAAAAAGAACATTATATTATCTTAAAATAAAGCAAATCAAATAACCTTTTCTCTATGTTATGTGATAAAAGGAATATTTTATTAAGATTTTTTAATGCGTTGCCCATATTAAGTTTTTCTTAAAACCACTAATTAACACATTAAACATTAACCCGGCAGAATTGTAGAAATAATATAACACACAAAAACTTTTATGTCGAAAAAAAATATTTTCATCGTCGGTACCGATGATTTCAACCTTTCCGAACTTAATGCCATTGACAATGCAGATGATTATAATTTTCATTCTTTAGGAGATTATCATGACATTCAAAAAAAAGGTGTGGAATCAGATTTAATGCCTATTCTGGATAAAGCTCAAAGTATTCTTGACAATTTTGACGGAAGTATTGACGGCATTATTGGATATTATGACTTTCCTATTACGCTCATCGCTTTTTTATTAACTGACGAATATAACCTTCCAGGTCCTTCATTTATTTCTGGCTTGCAATGCGAACATAAATATTGGAGCAGAGTAGAACAGAAAAAAGTAATCGCGGATCATATGCCGGATTTTAAAGCGGTTAATCCTAAAGAAAAGTTAAGCTTGCAAGATATTGGTCTTGATCCTCCATTTTGGCTTAAGCCAATAAAGGCTTATTCTTCCTCATTAGGCTTTAAAATTGAAAATGATGAAGACCTGACAAATGCTCTTGGACAGATAAAAGATAAAATACATGTATATGGCGACCCTTTCAATTTTCTATTGAAGAAAGCAGACTTACCAGAGGAAATTGATAAAATAGATGGCAATTACTGCATTGCTGAAAAACTGATTTCAGGTCATCAATGTACGGTTTCAGGTTATGTTCATAACGACGAAGTAAATGTATACGGTATAGTAGATTCCATTAACTACGAAGATAAATCTTCCTTTTTTTACTACTTATATCCTAGTGTTTTACCTGAGCAGATACAAGATCGACTAAAAGAAATTAGTAAAAAAGTAATGAACCAGCTCAAGTTTAACAATTCTACATTTAACATTGAGTATTTTTATGATGAAGAAAAAGACACATTAAATTTACTAGAAATAAATCCGCGAATGTCACAGTCACATAGTGATCTTTACGCGAAAGTTAGCGGAAATTCTAATCATAAGTTATTGGTTGAGTTAGCATTAGGTCAAAAGCCAACCTTTAAACCGGAAGGAGGAAAATATAAGTTTGCTGCAAAATTTCATCATTGTGTTTTTGAAGATGGCACAATTAAAAAAACACCAAGTGAAGAAAAAATAAAAGCAATTAAAGATCAATATCCTGACCTGGTGCTGTTTCCGGAAGCTGTAGAGGGTAATCGCCTCTCAGAATCGCATAAGCACGATAGCTACAGTTATAGACTGGCTACAATTTTTATTGGTGCTGATTCACAAGATAAATTATTAAAAAAATATAATGACATAATTGATCAATTGGGTTATGAAATTGAACATACTCAATAGTCAAAGCTAATATTTTTATGAAAAAGATTACTCATTTCCCCAATCAAATAAAAGAAATTGAGAATGAATGGATACACCTGGCGGACGGCACTAGACTGGCAGCCAGAATTTGGATACCGGAAAATGCAATACACGAACCTATTCCGGCTATTTTAGAGTATATACCTTACCGAAAAAGAGATTCTACACGACGGAGGGACGAGATAACCCATCGCTATTTTGCCGGTAATGGTTACGCCGGAGTGAGGGTGGACATTCGTGGTAGCGGCGATTCTGACGGGGTGATTAAGGATGAATATTTGGAGCAGGAATTGGCCGACGGTGAAGAAATTATTGCCTGGATAGCAGACCAACCCTGGTGCAACGGCAATGTGGGTATGATTGGTATTTCCTGGGGTGGATTCAATGGCTTACAGATTGCAGCACGACGTCCTCCAGCTTTAAAATCTATCATTACTGTATGCAGCACTGACGATCGCTATGCTGATGATGTACACTACATGGGTGGCTGCTTGTTAGGAGACAATCTTTCCTGGGCGTCCGTAATGTTTAGTCGTAACACCATGCCACCAGATCGGGAAATTGTAGGTGACCAATGGCGCGAGATGTGGTTTGAGCGCCTGGAAGGAAGTGGTCTTTGGTTAAAAAATTGGCTGGAGCACCAAAATCGCGATGAGTTTTGGCAGCATGGTTCGGTTTGCCAAAATTTTGAAGACATCCAAATTCCAGTAATGGCAGTGAGTGGTTGGGCCGATGGATATTCTAATTCGGTCTTTCGTTTGTTAGAACATTTAAAAGTGCCTCGGCAAGGCTTAATAGGCCCCTGGAGCCACCGGTATCCACACGATGGAAAGCCTGGCCCGGCCATTGGCTTTTTGCAAGAATGCATTCGCTGGTGGGACAAATATTTAAAAGGTGAAGATAATGATATTGATAAAGAACCAATGCTAAAGGCCTGGATGCAGGAAAGTATGCCACCCTTCACTAGCTACGAAGAACGACCAGGTTATTGGCTGGGACTCAATGATTGGCCATCTCCTAAGGTGGAGAGAAAGACTTACGCTTTAAATACGGAGCAAAAAATGGTTGACAAGCTAGAAAATGTTGACCATGATGAGTTATGGGTAAGTTCGCCATTGCGATTGGGCATGTTTGCTGGTAAATGGTGTTCTTATAGTGCACCTCCTGATTTACCCGGAGACCAGCGAGATGAAGACGGCGGTGCTTTGATATTTGAAACCAAGCCCTTGGCAGATAAACTGGAAATCATTGGTATGCCAATAGCTGAATTTACGGTGTCAGTAGATAAACCGGTTGCGATGATGGCTGTTCGTTTGTCTGATATTCGCTTAGATGGAAAAGCTACCAGAGTAACTTACGGAGTACTCAATCTTACCCATTATAAGAGCAGAGAAAACCCTGAGTTTTTACAACCGGGTAAAAAATATAAAGTCAAGTTAAAGCTAAACGATATTGGTCACGTTTTTCCTCCCGGGCACAAATTAAGGGTTTCTGTATCTAACAGCTATTTTCCACTGGCCTGGCCGGCACCGGAATTGAATACCTTGAAAATTTACACCGGAGAAAGTTTATTCCACTTGCCAGTGAAATCTGCAGAACAAGATCAAAAGGTAGATTTTGCAGAAGCAGAAGGAGCTGAGTTTTCTACCAGATCGAGAACCTTGCAAGAGGCTGATTATAAGTGGGAAGTGAATCGGGATTTGATTAATGATAAATCCACTATGCGTGTAGTTAAAGATACTGGTACCGTTAAATTGGAAGAAATTGATTTGGTGATGGCTAACTATTCCGAGGAAAATTATTCCGTGTGTAGTGATGATCTTAACTCAGTAAAGGGACATACTACCTCCACCAAGAAATTGATACGTGAAGGTTGGGATATTGAAACTAAAACAACCACTTACTTAACCAGTGATAAAAATAATTTTTATATTCACGCCCAAGTAGACGCGTATGAAAATAAAGAGCGGGTTTTTTCAAAGAATTTTAAAGAAATAATTAAACGAGATATGGTATAGCAATATAAAAACTTGCAATTTATGGGCATTTGTAAAGCTTTCTACTATTTACGATCTTCCTACACATTATTATTTTGCTATAGCAGATACACTCGTAGCGTTTAATAAGGTTAGTCACACGAGTGCATCTGCGCATTAAAATTATTGTTTAATGATCTTTTCAATAATAGGTGATCCATTATTGCCTTCTATTGATAATAAATATATCCCTTTTTTTAGTATTTCCAGGTTAATGGATTGCTTACCGGGTAAAGGAAATTCTCGTGAAAGCATTAGATTGCCAGCAATATCGTAAATCTTTACTTTCGTGTTGCCCTGCGCAGTAAAATTTAAATTGCTGACCACGGGATTAGGATATATTCCGTTATTTTTTAATCCTTCATCCAGCGAAGAAACAATCATTCCTGAACCGCTGATATTAATTTCATTATTGCCTGACGATGCATTGGAATGAATAATTATTTTTCCGGAATAATCTTTATCTTCTTGAGGATTGAAACTAATGGTAACATCCTTGCTAGCACCGGCGGCAATAGATCCACTACTCCAATTGGTGGCAAAACCGGGGGGTATTTCAATGCTGGTTACTTCCAAAGCGCCATCGCCTGTGTTTTTTATTGACATACTATGGCTGGCACTTGTATTTACTTCTACATTACCAAAGTTTATATCACCTGAAAGTTCAATAGCAGAAACAGTTTCTACACCACTTCCACTTATAGATAGTTCATTTCCAACTGGTGCAGCATTTGAATTTACGGTAAGTGTTCCATCATAACTTTTATTTTCAATAGGGGTGAAAGTAACAGAAACAGTTTGATCGGCACCCGCGGCAATTGATCCCGAATTCCAATCGATGCTATAACCATCCGGAACATCAATACTGGTTACATTTAATGAGGCGGTTCCGGTATTACTTATGGTAAATTCTTTGCTATTTGAAGTATTTAAACTCAATTCTCCAAAGGTTAAATTGCCACTCAATGAAATTCGTGGGGCAGGCTTACCTTCACCTGAAACTACCACAGAAGATTCACCAGAAGTAGCGTCAGAGTTGATCACAATTTCCCCACTATATGTTTTTGCTTCATTGGGCACGAAGGTAATAATCACCTCCTGATTTTCTCCTGCTGCAATGGCTCCGCTGGTCCAGCTGGCCGAAAAGCCCTGGGGTAGCTGAATATCGCTCACGGTAAAAGAGGCATTGCCCGTGTTAGTGATGGTAAGTGTTTTTGTAGATTGGGAATATTGATCTACTAAACCAAAATCAATATTGCCTGATAAAGTTATTATCGACGTGCCCGGTTCCAGCGAGAATTTTGCAGTATAGCTCAAGTCATAATCAGGTATAATGTCGCCTCCCTTATGAATATTGCCTTCGCTATCTTCCCAGTGATCAAACTGGTGGCCTGGTTTTACTGGGCTAGGCAGTGCAATAGAAAGCCATACATCATTATTATCAAAAGCGTCTTCTTCAATTATTTCCAATTGAGAATTATTGGCAAATATTACAGTGTCGAGCGAGTTACGCCAAAAAGCGGCTATTCCAATTGATTTCACATTAGAGGGAACAACAAGGGTATCCAGGGCATTTGAAATAAAGGCAAAATCACCAATTGTTTGCATGGTGGATGGCAAGTTGATTTCATATATTGTCTTGCCATAAAAAATGCCGCTTTTTTGAGAATTAGCATCGGCAATTCCAGTGACTGTTTGTCCATCTAAAGTGGAAGGTATGGTAATGAATTTACTATCAAAGTTGTAACTACAGCTGGCAATCACACCATTTTCTACCACCACATCTTCATCGGTTAAGGTGTAAGGGAATACAGCCCTTAAAAATGTACTTGTTGCTGATACAGTTTCACCCGGCTGGTAACGATCATTATACCAATCTATCCAATATTCGAAGTTTGCAACTTGTGGAGTAGGTAATACGAAATCCAGGCCATTAACATTATTGACAAATGCATGTGATGCAATGAAAATTAAACTACTATTATCTTCAAAAATTATATCATCGATTTGATTAGTGTGAAATGCATTGTTGCCGATGGTTTTTACAGAATTAGGAATAGTCAATGCTCCTGTGATTTGGTTGTTATAAAAAGCATCTCTGCCTAATGAAACTAGTCCTGAAGGTAGCGTAATTTTAGTTAAAGCATTTTCCCTGAATGCGTAATCTCCAATATAAGTTAAGGTGGAAGGCAATTGTACTTCAATTAAACCTTGATTATAAAAAACTCCGGAGATATTGAGATAAAAGTCTTCTTCCCCATCAGCAATGCCGGTAACTGTTTGGCCATCAAGAGTTTCAGGAATAATAATGTAATAACTATTGGAAGCAGGGTCGTATGATGAAGATTCTATTATGCCATTGGTCACTACTACATCGTCATCAGTAAGCGTGTAGTAATCTGTAGCTTGTGCTTGTATTGCTAACATGCTAAATATGAATGTGAGCATACAACCGTTAAACCATTTTGTTAATGTTTCTTTGGTGAGGTAAAAATTTGCGTTCATAGGTTATAGTGTTTAGTTTAAATATCTTTTTCTAATAAAAATTACATTGCCTAATAGGCATCAAAATCACCTTTAACTTCTTTTTATTTATTTTAAACTTAAAAATGCCAATATTAACTGCATGGTGATAGCAGCACTAAAGCTGAAGCTGTAATTTTTCTTATATTTAAATTAAAAAGCATTTTTCGATTTAAAAATATGATCTAATGATGAAAGGTACATGAAATTATCTATCTTTAATTCCGAGCAAAATATTGTAATGATTTTTTTATTTTTTTCATTTCTATGTGAAATTTGAATCAATTAAAAAGCAGATTAGTACATCTTTTTTCTTGCCTTTTTAATTTTGATAAAATGTTGCCGGCATATAATCCAGCCAACACTGCCCAAAATAAACAAAAGGATTTCTCCTGCATAGAACAGGTAAAAAAGGTCTTGTACCACCGTACCGAAAATAATGGCTGTTCGGGTAAGTAAAGCAGCCAGAGAGGATAATGCCAGAAATAGGAGGGAAGCTTCCAGGTATCTTTTAACGATAGCTCCGGCCAGAAAAAAAGCGGACATCCCTATTGAAAATCCACCATAAAACACCATGAATTCCGACAGGCCAGCCAGTGTTTCAAAAGCATAAGATAATTTTAAGGAAAGTTTTACAGGTTGCCAAAACACATAAAGGCCAACAATAAGGCAAAACAACCCTGCGGTAAATGCGATGATTCGGGGTAATAATAGCTTCATTTTCAATTGTTACAATATCTTAAATAGCAGTAAAATGTAATCTGGAAATTTTATTATGAAGCAAAGATAAATATAATAGCGGTGTGGGTTTAATCCATAGCATAAAGCTTTATCTTTAGTGATATTATTACATTGACGCTCCGCTAACTTCAATTTCATTGGTTCCTCTCAGTTGTCGTAATGCCAGCGCTCCAAAAAATGCATTGCGCACGCACTTGTGACCCTACTTCCTGAGAAGTAAGTCCGAGATTTCTTCCTTGCGGCAAAAGTTTAAAATTAAACTGGGTTTTAACTTTATTATAATTGTCATAAACATCACAGGTAGTGGAAAATGACTGGGCACGGTTAAAAATGCTTCACTGGCAGCTATATTGCATGTGATACCGGCGGTGAAAATACCATACTGCCGGGCAGCTTAAATCCCTCCCAACACGAAGTGCCAGAAGCAGTAATGCCGATAATTGGATATAAAGGCCCATATTGACCCCCTCCACCGGATTGATATTTAGGCATAAAAGTTCATGTCATTCCGGCGGATACTGACCCCTGATAGTAGTTGAGAATTTGCACCAGGTTTCAGCACCGGAGCATGTTGCCCCCCTTTAAGTGGTCATTTATACCGGAGCATGTTGACCCTTATTAGATTTTGGTTTTTCTTAGCGGCTAACTTTTTACCGCTAAAGCAAGAATAGAAGATGGCTGGAAAAACTAAATCTAACAATATTAATCAAGTCAGCTTTTACCGTTTTAAACTCTCGAAAATTAAGACCAGAGTTTTAAGTCTTGAAATATCAAACGACTAGCTTCAAAATCTCCCTTTTCATAAGCTTGGTTTTTTTTGCTTAGAATGGCATCTAATTCTAATTGTGAAACTTTTTTCATTTTCTTGATAAATATGTCCTTTTATCTATAGGTTGCTTATGATCTGGCGTTAGACCAGATTTTACCAAATTTTAAGATTAAGGATGAAGTCTTCATCAGGAAGATCATGATTATTAGCATATGTCAAGCTGATCTAGCACTTGTTCATCCAG
>CAZQEZ010000027.1:35228-37769 GCA_964592475.1 uncultured Roseivirgaceae bacterium | reverse complement strand
ATTTCCATTTTTGTTTCGAATTTAAAGCTCGGTTTTACCCACATTGGGTTAAAACACGATTTTAAAAATTAAAATAAAATAATCTTTTGATAAACACTCCCCTGGCCCCTCTCAAGAGGGGACTTTAAGGAATTTTATTTTAATTTTTAAGGTGCGAAACTTCAGTTAATTAATTAACCAGCATGTAAAGAAAATAAACCTAAATAAAATTATGAAAAATTACCATCAATATTTGTCTGCATCATTTATAATAATAATCCTTTTGTTTTCCTGTCAAACAAATGATCAAAGTAGTGATTTGGACTTTAATGAAATCCACGTTGCAGAAATTGCCCGTAGAGCCAACGTAGTATACACTGACTCCACATTTGCTTCAGGATTTCATTACGTCCCTCCTTATATCTCTAATGGTATTTTGGGTGGCAGTTTCGACCACATGGGATTCCAAAGTTTACCGGAATACGGTACTCCCAATGGCCGCACTGTATTTGGTTACATTGATCACTATTACATGAGTGAGCAATCTACCCGGCAAATACAAGCTCCAATTGCCTATATTCAAGCCGAGTTTGCAGACGGCAGCACCATTTTAAATATGATGGATGCCAATAACTACCGTCAGGAACTGGATATTTATAATGGGTTTTTAACTACGAAATACGATTTATTTGGCGAAACTGAAATTACTGCCATTGCACACCAAACGGTTCCCAATCTATTTCTGCTGAAAATAGACCGCAAAGCCAAATCATCTGAAAAGGAACTGGTGGTAAAAATTAACTGTGATACCCATGGAACGCAGAAGTCAACCGGAGAATGGACTGCTCCTCCGGCAAAAATAAGTTATTCCATAGATGGCAATAAGGCTGACATAGTAACGTCTACCAACATGGTGGATACACACTGGAGTATAATTGCTGAAAATCCGGTAAAAAGGGATGGAAATGTGTTGAAAATTCGCCTGGAAAAGGATGAAAACCTGATCAAACTTATAGTACACCGAGACGATGTAACACCTGATTTGGCTGATAAGCCTTATGAAGAACTATTGGAAATGCACACTAAAGAATGGAAAAAACAATGGGAAAAATCCTGGATAAACTTTCCCACGAAAAGAGCGCATAACATTTGGGCACGGGCCAATTACTACAACATCAGCAACTTTCCTGTAATACCCGGTAAAGCTTTGATTCCAACCGGAATGAACGGGAACATCTGGGGATTTACTTTTCCACAGGACGTGTACTACGTAGCTGAAAACCTTACCCGCACCAACCATTTCGACAGATACCTGAAATCAATGCAATACTGGCTCGACATTTTGCCACAGGTGAAGAAATACAGCGAACGTATAATGGATGTGGAAGGCGGCTTTTATCCGTGGACTCCGCCATTCGATAAATGGGATGAGTTTGAGAAAAATGGCGCAGTTAGCAATGACTCTTACGAAATCCATAACCCGGCTTATGTTTCGGCTATGGTTTGGCATTATTATCAACGCACCGGGGACAATGAATTTTTGGAAGAATACTTTCCAATCATGGAAGCTGTTTGGCAGTTCTATTCGAATGTCATTCACAAAAATGAAAAAGGCACGTACGACATTGATCACCATAAAGCAGCGGGTCAGGATGAGGCTTCCAAATTAGAGAGCTCCAAAAACCTCTTGTGCGCATCTTTCAGTGCTGAATATTCTGCCCGTAACTATTTGCAGGCAGCAGAATTGGTTGGTGATTACAACAACACACTATATTCTAAAGCCAGTCAAATACTAGATGCCGGGTTAGCACGGGATTCATTATTGAAAACGGAAGGTTATTATGCCACCTACGAAGGAGATGACCGGCCGCCAAACAGCCAGAAACACCCGGTGCAGTTAAATGCAATTACTTTTGTTCCCATGGAAGATTTAGGATTGGCGGAGCCGTCTGTCGCCGCTTGGAAAAATCGCTACAACCTTACCACCCGGGCCAAAAAACCGGTTTCGCACGGCTGGACTTTTGCTGCATTTGCACTGGCATCGAGCAGAATGGGATCGGAAGAAGGGTTTATGAGCGACCTAAAGTCTATACAATATTTTGCAGGTGCCGACCCTGATTGGATACAGTTTTATGAATTTACTTTTTGGGAGCGGTATACCATCCATTTATCCTATTATTTTCCCACTCATGGTTTGTACCAACAAGCTTTTTCCGATGCACTTGTGCAGGACTGGCAGGGGTTTACCGAGTTATTTGCTACGGTTTTGCCTGAATGGAAAGAAAAAGGTGTCTCCTTCAAAGGCCTTGTAGTAAAAGGAGGTGCCATCATCGACGGTGAAATGAAAGGTGATGAATTTCAAGTGACCATTCATCCCGGCTGGGAAGATTACATCGAATTGAAGGTTGCTCAGGATGTGGAAAACATTGAGGCAACTGGCCAAAAAGTGGGCCCGGAGACGTTCAGTGGAAGTGAAAAAGTTCGGTTCGAGTTTGATGGAGAGGAGCCGGTTATTATTCAAATTTAAAAATACTGTAATGCAAGTAATAAAAGATGCAAACA
>CAZQEZ010000027.1:26865-35128 GCA_964592475.1 uncultured Roseivirgaceae bacterium | reverse complement strand
GAAAACTGGAAATAAGTAATTAGTAAAATATCTCAAGGCACATTACACATTGAAGAAATTCCGGAGAACAGTTACCTGGTGGTTTCGGTACCAGGCAACTATGGCAATGAAGCCGCATTTGCCAGTTTAAAAATTGGCAATGAGTATATTGGGGCTCCCGATCGCGCACCTTCATTTGAAAGTAATCATTGATACGGTAGGAGTTTAGTTTTGTGGGAAAAAATGTGCTTTAATTAAGTTTTAAATAGGGCGGATAGATATATAAAATAATTGAAGTTGACTTAATTAAGCAGCCTGATAATAACAAAATGCTAATGATAGAGTTGATTGCATATAAGTTTAAAATTTCTCACCATGGAATGGATTATTGACATTTTTGTAAATGCTTTGGTGCTACTTATAGCAGCCAAGGCCATGGACAGTGTTTCTGTTAAAAGTTTTGGTACCGCCTTAGTGGTTGCCATTATTATTGGCGTTTTGGGTTGGCTCATTGGTTGGCTATTGACATTTGTGCTCAACATGGCTACCCTGGGATTATTTTATTTTACCGGCCTGAGTTTTGTAATCAGAATTATTGTAAATGCCATCATTATTGAAATTGCTGATAAACTGCACGCCGGATTTTATACCCGTGGATTTCTGCCAAGTCTTTACCTGGCCATTTTTATTGCCATTGCCGGTGCACTTGTAGATGCAATTTTATACTAGACATTTATTAGCTTATTAATTAAGCATTGGATGTTAGATGATTTTCTTCTTTGTGATTAATAAATCATCTTTGCAAAGAAGAAAATATTTATTATTATGGCAAAAACGATATTAATAACTGGAGCATCATCAGGATTGGGGCAAGGCATTGCTAAGTTTTTGGCGGAGAAAGGGCATAATGTTTACGGTACTTCTCGCAAAACGCTACCCGCACAAAACAGTGTAAAGATGCTTTTAATGGATGTAAACGATGAGGAAAGCATCAGTAATGCTATCGCAACAGTTGTAGAAGAAACGGGAAAAATTGATGTTTTGATCAATAATGCAGGTCTTGGATTGGCAGGAGTGGCTGAACATTTACAAAATGAAGATATGCAAAAGGTTTTTGCTACCAATGTATTCGGATTGCTCAATGTTTGCCAGCAGGTGCTTCCGGTTATGCGTAAGCATCAAGATGGCATGATCATTAACATCAGCAGTATCGGCTCGGAAATGGGCTTGCCGTATCGTGGAGGCTACTCTGCCAGCAAGGCAGCGGTAGATCGATTGACAGAAGCGATGCGCATGGAGGTAAAGCAATTTGGTATAAAGGTATGTATAGTGCAGCCAGGCGACATACAAAGTAATATCAATGCCAATCGAGTGACATCGCCAGTGCCGGAAGGCTCCCCTTATAAAGAAAAATTTGACATTGCCCATAAAGGTATGAACGAGGGTGTTGCTCATGGACTGGATCCTTTTACTTTTGGTCCGGTTATTGAAAAAATTATCAGAAAGAAGAATCCGAGCATTTATTACCGGGTAGGTAAACCTACAGAAAAGCTTTCGGTGTTGATTAAAAGAATGATTCCTGGCAAGCAATTTGAAAAAATACTGATGAAACACTTTGACTTATAATATTTATGTCGGATACCCAACTGTCTATTCCCGAACAATCTCAAATTCATGAAACAAAAATCAAGTTTGACTACAGCGACGCCTATAGTCATACCGTTCGTGCCCGGACCACAATAGAGCAGGTGGCACTGGCATTTTTGAAAAACACGCCCGAGTGGCTTATCAAGCTCACCGTGTTAAAAGATAAAGTAGTTAAAAGTTATCAACAAAAGAATAATGCAGAGGTAGAAAATTCAGAGGAGCGATTTAGGCATTATAAAATGAAAGTTGGAGAGCAAGTAGGTCACTTTGAAATCATTTACAAAAGCGAAGAAGAAATTATATTTGCCAGAAAAAACAAATCGATTGACGTAAATATTTCTCTGATGTTTCTGGGAAAGCAAGACAGTGGCAAATCTCAAAAGCAACTAGTAATGAGCACGGTGATGCAAGTGAACAATTGGTGGGGAAAAATGACGATGGTACCGCTCAAACCATTTCACCAGGAAATGGCACCTTTTATTCTTGAGAATATTGCTGAAGAAATAGCTCGAGACCAAACCACCGCGGTAAGTAAAAGTAACGATAAGAATCAACCGAATAATCCCGACGACAAATAACGATCTCCCCGGTCGCAAATAATACAAACGATAACTCCTTCTTCTATTGTTTCTGCAATTTTGCCCGCGGCATGTACGGCTCCACCACTACTCATACCGGCAAAAACTCCTTCTTCCCTGGCAAGGCGCCTGGTCATCGCTATGGCTTCTTCTTCAGTAACATCCTGTATTTGATCCACTCTTTCTTTTTCATAAATTTTGGGAAGGTAGGCTTCTGGCCATCGTCTTATACCTGGGATGCTGGCTTCTCCTTTAGGTTGTACTCCCACTATTTGCACATCGGTATTTTTATTTTTTAAATAGCGGGAAGTGCCCATAATTGTACCTGTAGTACCCATGCTCGAGACAAAATGTGTTACTTTTCCGTGGGTGTCCCGCCATATTTCAGGCCCGGTGGTTTTTACATGGGCCTTATAGTTATCAGGATTGGCAAATTGGTTGAGCATCAAATAGCCGCCCTGGCTCACTTTTTCATTGGCCAAATCAATAGCACCTTCCATAGATGCTTGCTTAGGCGTGAGGATTACTTTGGCACCATAAGCCTCCATGGTTAGCACTCGCTCTTTAGTTGCGTTTTCCGGCATGATCAATTCTATTTCATAACCTAGCGTGCGGGCAATCATAGCCAGGGCAATTCCGGTATTGCCGCTGGTGGGTTCTACCAATTTTATCCCGGGTTTCAGTTCGCCACGCTCTATTGCGCCATTTATCATACCATAGGCAGCTCTATCTTTTACACTTCCTCCCGGGTTTTGTCCCTCAAGTTTGCCATAAACTTTTACACCGGGTTTATTGTAAATTTTGTTTAGCGCTACCAAAGGAGTATTGCCTACTAAGTCTGTAATGCTTGTCATGAAATTATAAAAATTGTTCAGGTACTTTTAACTAAAAAATAATTTTACTGTTCTGGTTTCGATAAAAAAACAGGCTACTAATATTATAACAGCAGCCCGAAAATAAGATTCTGATAGGAAACAGCAGTAATTAACTTATTGCAGCCACTTGCTGCTTCATTTTTTCTAAACCTGTTTTAGCTACTTGTAAGGCATCTTGCCGCCAGTAGGTTTCATTAAAAAGTTCTAGCGATAGCACCTTAGTTCCACCCATGTTTTTCAAATCGGTGAGAATGTTCTTCATCGGCGCCACGCCATCGCCGGGATACACACGGTCTTTGTCCTTCTGGTCTTCCCGAGCAATTGTATCTATGTAATCGTTCATGTGAAACATTTCAATTACATGACCCTCCAACATTTTAAGTGTATCAAAGCCTGATGCTCCTCTGAATATGTGATAAACATCAGCCAGAATATGAACATCCGGGTCGTCAGCTATCGCGGCAATCATCATGGCTTGCCCTAGGTGATAAATGGCCTTGGAGGCTCCCCACACTTCCAGCTGAGGCATCACCCCAGTGCTTCTACCTAAGTCGAGCAACTCTTTGTATTGCTGGCCAGCCATAAATAAATCCAGCGAGGTATTAACGCCTGCCGCTGGAGCAGCTATACGATTGCAACCCAGGGCTGCCATCATTTCCATTTCTTCTTTCATTTGAGCAAACCCTTTTTTACTTATTGCAGGATCGGGGGCAAGCCAGGGGGCAAAACCAATGGCACTTGCCACTTGCAGGCCGCTATCATCAACGTATTTTTTAAGGCTGGCTAAAGTTTTACCTTCATTTATATAGCTTTGTATATCACGTATCCAAAGTTCAATGGCATGGTAACCAGCTTCTGCGGCAATGTCAATATAACCCAATATTCCAGGGTTTTGCCCACTAATGGTGCTTGTATTTAGACAATAAACAAAATTAACTGATGCTGTAGAATTTACATTCGGTTTACCTTTGGCTTGTTTTTTTGTCTGGCTGTTTTCACATCCTGCCAGTGCTGGAGCCATGGCCAAAGCGGTAGTAGCGCTTATCGATTTTAATAAATTTCTTCTGTTCATATTTTATTGGGTTTTATTCATAGAAATGAATGTCAAAAATAAGATAAATAGATGACTGCTAAAAGTTTATAAAAAAAAGGTTGGGAGAGAATTAGAATAAATGGAAGATTAGAAAATCATCAGCTTTCAAATTTGCTGAAAATTAGAGACTTGTAATTTTTCCCTATCGGAATTTTATTACCTCCAACAATTAGTTGATTACCTTCCAGCGCCTTTATTTTGTTAAATGAAACGATGTATGATTTATGCACCCTTATAAAATCTGAAGGTAAAATAATTTCAAGATTTTTCAGTGCCATTAAAGTAATAATTCGTTTTTCATCTACGGTATAAATGGACACATATTCTTTTAAACCTTCAATGTAAAGAATATCCTGGTGATCAATTTTCAAAATTCGATGATCTGATTTTACCATTAAATAATTTTTGCCTTCAGATGGGTTCATTTGCTTTAATAAAACCATTTTTTTGGCTTTATTTACTGCTTGCAAAAAGCGATCTAATGGAAACGGCTTAAGCAAATAATCAGCAACTTCAAATTGATAACCTTCAATCGCGTATTCAGCATACGCAGTGGTGAAAATAATTACAGGAGAATCTCCAAGCGTTTTTAAAAATTCCAATCCCGTCATTTCCGGCATTTGAATATCCAGAAATATAAGATCAATTTGCTCATTCTCAATCACTTCCAAAGCTACTACAGGGTTTTTGTATTGACCTAGATCATTTAAATAGCTTACCTTGCTAATGTAATCTTGTAGTAACGCTCTAGCCAGCTTTTCATCATCAATACTAATACAATTTATTTTCATAAGTAAATACTCAAGTCAACTGTAAAGGAGTTAGCTTCATTTATTATCTGCATATCATATTTTTTACCATAAATTAGTTCCAGCCTGCGTGTTACATTTTTTAATCCTATGCCTCCCACATGGTCTTTAGAAAATGATTTAACGGGTTTACTATTCGCTAAGCGAAAATGAAGTTTATGCTTATCAGCATGCATTTCCAAATTGATCCAGCCTTCTTCTTTATCTTCAATTTTACTGTGTTTAAAGCTGTTTTCAATAAATGGAATTAAAAGCATGGGTGGAATCATTATTCCTTTTGCAGCAATTTCATAATTAATTTTTATATTACCATTATGCTCCTCTTTAAGTTTTTGTAAATCAATATAATCGCGCAGGTAATCAATTTCTTTTTCTATCGGTACCCAATCTTTATTGCCTTCATAAGTCATGTATCGTAATAAGTTACTCAATTTGAGAATCATTTTCGCTGCATTTTTTGAACCTAAATACGATAACGTGTAGATATTGTGCAATGCATTAAAGAGGAAATGAGGATTGATCTGACTTTTAAGAAATTTAAGCTCAGTTTCCAAATTTTCATTTCTAAGTGCTACCGCCTCTTTTTCTTTTTGATTAGCGATTTGAATGGTACGAAAAGCAATACTTAACGAAATAATGCCTAAAATTAATAAAGCTGACCGCATAAACACCAACCAAAATCTCAAATGCTTACCCCACGGATACTTTGAAGCGATAATGTAGTAGTCTATGAAATTAATGATAAAGTAAGTTGCCACCACGCTTAGCAGTAGAAGAAGAACATATAATACTACTTTTTTACGCTGAAAAAAATTATCAAAAAGCACATAACCATTGAAATAAAAAAGTATTATCAGAGGTATAATGTAAATAAGCGCTCTGATGAACATATGACTAATAGAATTAAGATTTGAAAACATAAAAAAGAGGAAGGCAAAAAAGATTGACCACAGAAGAAAATGCAGGTAAAGGTTTTTCTTTACGTTTTTAAAAGTCATAAATTTTAAATGAAATTTAGGAATTAAAGTTAATTTTTTTATTTTCAAGTAATGCCTGGGTTAGCAAATTTTCAACCAAAATCAGTTTATCTTCAATAAAATAATAGTAACCATCTATGAAAATAAAATTATTTTCAGGTTAGCGGGTGGAAAACCTTTTGTAGTTAAAAACTTTTTAAATTACCAATACTTCAACATATGAAAGATTAGTTTGTAATGTTAGTAAATTAACGAGCATATAAGATGATTTTAAAATAAAATAATCGGCTTCTAACTGATAATCTATAAATGATAGATTAATTGTTAAAATGGCTTGTCATTTTAATTCAAGTAGCTATATTTGCTTTTTTTGATGAAGAATTTATTTAAACTACATCCATGAATAATCCTGATTATCAGCTTGCCCTTACGCTATTAATTGTAGGAATGCTTACGGTGGTCTTTATTTTGATACTGATAGTAGTATTGGGAAATCTATTAATTCGATTTGTAAATAAGTATTTCCCGGAAGAGATTAAAAGAGCTGCTTCCAAAACACCCTCTGGTAATATAAATGACAGGAAACTATCGGCTATAGTAGCTGCGGTAGATATTTTTACAAAGGGTAAGGGAAAAGTAAGTAAAGTGGAAAAGGTTGATTAACATTTAAAAAATATAGAATATTAATATGGCTAATGAAATTAAATTCTCACTGGTATACAGAGATATGTGGCAGTCTTCCGGAAAATACATGCCCCGGGTGGATCAGTTGACAAAGGTAGCTGGTCCTATTATAGATATGGGTTGCTTTGCCAGGGTAGAAACAAATGGAGGAGGATTTGAGCAAATAAATTTATTATTTGGTGAAAACCCTAATAAATCAGTACGACAATGGTGTAAGCCTTTTAATGAAGCAGGCATTCAAACGCACATGTTGGAAAGGGGCCTTAACGGAATACGCATGAGCCCGGTACCAAAAGATGTGCGCCGTTTGATGTTTAAAGTAAAGAAGAAACAAGGAGTTGATATTGCCCGAAGTTTTGATGGCCTTAATGATGTCCGTAATCTGGAATTGAGCATTAAATATGCAAAAGAAGGAGGTATGATTGCTCAAGGTGCCATGAGTCTAACCTATTCTAAAGTACATACCGTGAAATATTATATCAAAATGGCTGATGATTTAATAGAAATGGGTGCCGATGAAATATGTATGAAAGACATGGCCGGCATTGGACGTCCGGTATGGATAGGCCAAATTATTAAAGGGATAAAAGATCGCCACCCTAAAATGCCGGTCACTTATCATGGGCATTCCGGGCCCGGCTTTTCGGTTGCTTCTATTTTGGAATCGGCTCGTGCAGGAGCTGATATAATAGATGTAGCCATGGAACCTATTAGCTGGGGCACAGGTCATGCCGATTTGCTCACGGTACATGCCATGCTTAAGGATGCTGGTTTTCAGGTGCCCGAAATCAATATGAAAGCCTACATGAAGGTGCGCAGCCTTACACAAGATTTTATTGATGATTTTTTAGGTTATTACATGAGTCCTCGAAATAGGTACTTGAATTCTTTATTAATTGGTTCTGGTTTGCCCGGTGGAATGATGGGTAGCTTAATGGCCGATTTAGAAAACAACTTAAGCAGTTTGAATAAATGGCTGGAAAAACGAGACAAAACACCTGTAACCCAAGATGACCTTTTAGTAAAACTGTTTGAAGAGGTAGAATATATTTGGCCCAAGTTAGGGTATCCACCATTGGTTACACCCTACAGCCAATACGTAAAAAATATAGCCTTGATGAATGTAATTCAGATGGAAAAAGGCAAAGAACGTTGGTCACTAATAGATGATAATACCTGGGATATGATCTTGGGTAAATCAGGAAGACTCCCTGGCGAAGTAGCATCGGAGCTAAAAGAAATGGCTAAAGCTCAAAACAAAGAATTCTTTAATGGCGACCCACAAGATTTAGTTCCTGACCAGCTAAAAGTATATCGTGAAGAGATGGACGAAAAAGGATGGGATTATGGCCAGGATGATGAAGAATTGATGGAACTGGCCATGCATCCGCAGCAATATCGCGCTTATAAATCCGGCGAAGCAGAGCGATCATTTAAAGAAGATTTGGCTAAACGCAAAGAGGAAGAAGATAAAAAACCGGCCAATAATGTAGTTGCTAATTTCTCTCCTAAAACTTTAAATGTTGATGTGAATGGAGAAAAATACCGCGTTTCTGTTTCTTACGACGATTCAGTTGATACAGCATCAGCTTCTGCAGAATCAGAGGAGTCTACTCCATCT
>CAZQEZ010000027.1:0-26765 GCA_964592475.1 uncultured Roseivirgaceae bacterium | reverse complement strand
GAGTCTACTCCATCTAAGGCTAAAGAACCGGTGTCTTCAGTTGCTGGTGAAGAAATACTGGCTCCTTTAGAAGGCAAGTTTTACCTCACTAAAAATCCTGGTGACAAAGGAATAAAAGTAGGAGATATGATCGATCAAGGCGATATAGTTGGCTACATCGAATCCATGAAAGTTTACAATGCAGTATCGGCAGACAAGGCGGGAAAGATATCAGAAATAGTGCCCGCTAATGGGGATTCTGTAGAAGAGGACGATGTATTGGTAAAAGTACAGTAATCAGCTATTCTTCTAATTACACTAAACTTAACCTAAACTATGGATATTTTTGATCGATTGTATAAGATGACCGCGTTCAGCAATTTTATTGATGACCCGCGGATCATAATCATGATATTACTCTCTTTTTTCCTGCTTTACCTGGGTATAAAGAAAAGATTTGAACCATTATTACTTATACCTATAGCCTTCGGTATGCTGTTAGCTAATTTTCCGGTTTCGATAGGAAGTGGAAGTATGGCGGTAATTCCTGCCATTGGCGATATGAAATTTATTCAAGATTTACCGCTTACGCAAATTGCTCGCGAATATGGCATCATGAATTTCATCTATTATGCTTTTATCAAAACAGGATTTTTGCCTCCAATTATCTTTTTAGGTGTAGGAGCATTGACTGACTTCGGCCCAATGCTTCGCAATTTACGGTTGGCATTTTTTGGTGCTGCTGCTCAAATAGGGATTTTTAGTATATTTTTCGTAGCTATAGCCATCGGTTTTACTCCGCAGGAAGCAGGCTCACTGGGCATCATAGGCGGCGCTGATGGCCCTACCGCTATTTACACTACTATCATATTGGCTCCCGATTTACTCGGACCAATTGCTATTGCAGCTTACTCTTACATGGCCCTGGTGCCGGTGATAATCCCTTTTGTAGTTAAATTTACTACCAGCAAAAAAGAACTTATGATCAATATGAAAGAGATGGATAGGCAATTCCCCAGTAAAAGACCTATAAAAAACCTGAGAATGGTAAAAATAATTTTTCCGATCATGCTGGCTACTATTGTGTCTGTATTGGTGCCGTCTGCCATACCGTTAATTGGCTTGCTTATGTTTGGTAATTTGATCAAAGAAGTGGGCGCTGATACGGAAAGGTTGTTTCAAGCTGCTTCTAGTGGCATTATGAATGCTGCTACCATTTTTCTAGGCTTGAGTGTAGGGGCTACCATGACTGCAAATTCATTTTTGCAAAAAGAAACCTTGCTAATAATTGTGGGCGGTTTTTTAGCTTTTTGCATATCTATAGCAGGTGGTATTTTCGCTGTTAAAGTTTATAACTTGTTTGCTAAGAAAAAAATCAACCCTTTGATAGGAGCTACCGGATTAAGTGCCGTTCCAATGGCTTCTAGAGTAGCCAACGAATTAGCACTGAAATATGACCCTAAAAATCACGTTTTGCAGTATGCAATGGCTAGCAATATATCCGGAGTAATTGGATCGGCAGTGGCAGCAGGTGTACTTATTTCCTTTTTGTCATAAATGAGAAATAGTATTATTCAGATTATAAATATCCTGGCTAAGCCATATAAACCATGGCCTTCAGTTCAGGATATTTCATTTTCTACTTTATTAATTGTCTTTATTTTTCCTCTTGTTATATTGAATGTTGTCAGTGCTTTTTTATCACTGGAATCTATAAAGAAGCTTTCGATAATCTCAGCAGTTTTAACCCCAATTTTAAATATTGCCTTCGCCACATTAGCACTTCATGTTTTTTCTAGTGCGTTCAAAGGAAAAAAAAGTTTTAATGCAGCTTATTTTATAGCTTTAATAGCTAATATTCCTTTTCTGATAATTCTTGCATTTTCATATCATCTGGAGAGTCAATTTGTATGGTTGGGCTTACTTTTTTCTATTTGCTTAGCATGGTTTGGTTTAGGCTTTTTATTTAAAATTCCAACAGACCGGCGAATACCTTTTCTACTAATATCATTATTGACGTTTGGCTTATTTTGGATTATTTTTATATTTTTTATTCAAATATTAATACCCTGATTACTCAATATTTTTAGTAATATTTTGTGAATTGGTAATGGTACAGGGCGTTTAATTAAAGCATAGGTTATATTTAATTTAAATGATAAAAATAAATATGTAAAAAAAAGCTTGGTTTATATAATTTTATTAATATACCTTTGTAACGTGTATACTAAAAAACCTACACTAGTTATAAATATCTTGTTCAATCAGCACCAGAGACTTTTAGTTAAAAATTATTAAATTATATTTAAATTCAAATAACAAGATATTTTAAACAAATCTACTTTAGATGCTTTATAAGTTAAAACTGAAGAATTCTGAAGAAAAGGCTTTAGTTGATGATCTTGCTTATGAGTACATAGCAAATAGCAGTTATTTAAAATCGTTGGATTTTTTAAATAACCTTAGGCTACACTCAAGCGGATATGCTTTTTTTCAGAAAACCAGAATGGGTAAAAATGGAAGTTATAAAACTGAAACCATTTATCTGCATAAGCTGATTGCAGAAAAATTTGTTGATAAGCCTGTAAGTCCTAAAAAGCTTTATGCTTTGCTAAGAAATGGCAAAAGACTGGATTGCAGAGTAAAAAACCTGGAATGGGCACCATTATCAAAAGTAACTCGCAATACGAAATATCACGATAGTAAAATAGGCTATAGGGGTGTACACAAAAACAGAAATAAATATCAGGCTGTTATTTACAACAATTGCGAAAGGATTGATTTAGGCTATTTTGAAACTCCTGAAGAAGCAGCATTAGCATATAACAAAAAATCACTGGATCTTTTTGGAGAAACTATCGGTTTGCAAAAAAACATTTCCGAATTGGAAGAAATAATAGAAAAGTTGAATCAAAATAATCAAAATAAAGCTAGTTAACCAACTAGAAAACCAGCATTTTTTTTATTTTGTGCTTTATTCCTTTATTTTAATATCTCTACCTACAATAAACAAATCCATTGCATTAGCAATTGCTTCTGGTTTACCTAATACATACACAATATCGGCTATATTTATGATCAAACTCGCGGTTGGATTTTCAATTATTTGATCTTTCTTTTTAACTGCTACCGCCGTAATGCCGTAAGTTTTGCGTAAATGAATATCCTCTAAACTTTTGTTGGCAATGTAAGAACCTTCTTCTACTTTCAATGCTACAATTTCTATATTTGGAATTTCGGAAAGTATAGAGAACTTTTCAGCTGGTTGTTCTTCTTTTCTAAAAATACCGTAATTATCTTCTCTTATTTTTGCAATATACTTTTGTATTTCTACTTGAGGCATCAAATACTTTATTAAAACACGATCAAATAATTCAATGGCTGTTTCGAACTCCTCCGGTATTACCTTATCTGCTCCTGACTGATACAATTCTTCAATATCATCTACATGCTTGGTGCGTACTAAAATATAAGCATGTTTATTCATCATTCTTACCTTTTCAATTACTCCCATGGCTATCATCAAATCGCCAATACTTACTACTACCACCTCAGCGTTTTCAATTTGACTTTTTCTTAAAATGGGATCATTCATAGCATCACCATAAATTACATTTTCCTGGTTTTTCTGCTTTTCCTCCACGATAGCCGGATCAAATATGATAGAAATATAGGGCAATTTCATATGCTTAGCCATTTGAGATAACCTAAGCGAACGGCTATCTTTACCAATTAAAACCAAATGATTATGTAAAGCCGGAATTTCAATTTGTTTTAAAGGGAATAGCCCATTTTGCAAGGATTTAGAAATTGGTAGTTTCAGTAGTAAATTAGCTAATTGCCGTGATTTATTTATGGTAAAAGGTGACACTGACATGCTGATTACAGCAACTGCTAAAAACAGTTGATAATAATAATCCGAAATAATATTGTAACCCATGCCTTCTTTTGCTAAGATGAATGAAAACTCACCCACTTGGCTTAAAGCTACTCCAACCATCACTATACCTCGAAAAGTATGTCCTAAAGCAAGGGCAGTAAAACTGGCGATTATAAATTTTAAAATTATTACTACCAATACTGTTGCTATAACTACTATATAATGATCTACTACAAATTGCAAATCAAGCAGCATGCCTATAGATACAAAAAAGAAACTAGTGAAAGTATCTTTAAAAGGATTGAGTGAACTGAATGTGTTGGGAATATAACGAGACTCAGAGACCATAAGCCCTGCTAAAAATGCCCCAAAGGCGAGTGACATACCTAATTCATGGGTAAACAGCGCAACCCCAAGGCAAATTAAAAAAATACTCATTAAAAAAAGCTCTTGATTTTTTGTCATGGCAATAGCGTGTAACAATTTTGGCATTACCCATTTTGCACCTGCAAATATCACTACTATTATTACCACTGCTTTTATAAATAATATAATAAATTGACCAGTAATATTATCTAAATTTCCGGCTAGAATGGGAGTAAGCAGTAGGAGAGGAATGATAATAATGTCTTGAAATATTAATATTCCTAAAATAGTTCGCCCATAATTTGAAGTGATTTCAGATCTTTCCTGCAAAAGTTTTAATACCACTGCTGTGCTACTCAAGGCTGTTAAAAACCCAACATAAATAGCTCCTGACCAATTTAATTCAAAACCCCTGGCTACCAGCATTACTATAATAGCTGTAGCAACCAATTGCATCAAACCGCCAAAAAACACAATTTTTCGAATTTTTATAAGGTGCTTCAATGAAAATTCCATACCTATAGTAAATAGCAGCAGCACTATTCCTATCTCGGCCATTATTTCAATATTATCCTGCGATTTTATTAAAGCAAATAAATGAGGTCCTGCTATTATACCAGTAAATAAATAGCCAATAATGGTAGGAATCTTTAGCTTAGTAAAGATGAAATTGACAAAAGTCGATAAAGCAAATATGATAAGGATATCGCTTAAAATGGTTAATTCCATGGCACAATTATTTCTATACCAATATTAAACAATTTCAACCTGGTTTTACACCATATGTCGTAATTTATACTTGCTTAGTCATATCCTTTAACTTCCGGATGCTCCTCTTTCATTATCTTCCAGTAATCTTTAACGGTTGTTTTCATCTCTTTATGCAAAAGTATGAGCCCGATTAAGTTCGGAATAGTCATCAGGGCTATTGCAATACCACTGAATGTCCATATAATGCTGGTATCAGTAAAAGACGCCAGAAAGAAACCAATAACATATACTATACGAAAATAGATAATTGATTTATTTCCAAACATAAATATCATCGCCCTATCACCGTAATATGACCACGAAATAGCAGTTGAAAAAGCAAAAAGTAAAATACCGATAGTAACGATGTATTGACCGTATTCTCCAAAAAAACTTCTGGTAAATGCTTCGGCAGTTAATGGCACACTATGTATCAATGACTTACCCTCTAAAGTGATTGCTTGATCTAAAATCATATCCCCATCATTTACTGCTATAGTGCCAGTGTAGGGCTCATTATCTTTAAGTACCTGTATATCTTCGGCCAGGGATCGAGCATGTATTATGGTAAGATCATTAATTATTTTACCATTTACTACCTCCAACTTACCATCAAATTGAGGTAATTGATTTTCTCCTCGTAAATGATCGAATAATGTCTTTTTACCTTCAGTAGTGGAATCTTCGTATTCAAAAGCCAGTACGTCAATGTCGGCTTGTTGAAACTGATTATCAACTTTATCAGTCCAGGCACCTGATGATAAAATTACTAAACCTGTAATAGTACAAATGATAATAGTATCAACAAAGGGTTCTAAAATTGCCACCATGCCTTCTGAAACAGGTTCATGTGCCTTAGCAGAAGCGTGAGCGATAGGTGCTGAACCCTGGCCTGCCTCATTTGAAAAAAGCCCACGGTTTACCCCCCGGTTAAATGCAAATGAAAAGCTGGCTCCTAAAAAACCTCCCACTGCCGCTGTGCCGGTAAACAAATCGGAAAATATAGAAACAAAAGCAGGTATGATATTTTCGTAGTTGTAAATAATTACAGCTATTGAACCAATTATATAAATGATCGCCATGGTAGGAACTAAACGAGAGGTAACTTGCGCGATTCTTTGAATACCGCCTATAATTACCAAGGCCAATAACGCCGCTAATACTGCGCCGGTAATCATATAATCAATGCCGAATGAAGATTGCATGGCGTCAGAGATACTCCTAATTTGAGGCAAGCTTCCGGTACCAAAAGATGAAATAACGGTAGCTGCCGCAAAAATTACAGCCATCCATTTCAGGTTCAGGCGTTTTTTCATGTAATACATGGGTCCACCAGCCATGGTACCATCTTCAGTCTTTTCCCGGTATTTATGCGAAAGTGTAACCTCTACAAATTTGGTAGTCATACCCAAGAATGCAGTCACCAGCATCCAGAACAACGCTGCCGGCCCACCTAAATGAAGAGCAAATGCGACACCTGCTATGTTGCCTGTGCCCACTGTTCCCGAAAGGGCTGTAGCCAGTGCCTGGAAGTGAGAAGTATCACCTTCATCATCTTCGCGGTCATATTTGCCACGTACTATTGACAACGCGTGCTTAAAATATCTTAGTTGGGGAAATTTTAAATACAAGGTGAAACCGAGTCCCGTACCTAAAAGCAAAAAAACAAACCAAGCTGACCCTCCAATATAACCATCGATTACCTTGAGCCATTCATTTAATTCGTACATGTAGTTTGATTTAGTCTAAATCGCTAAATTAAACCGATTGATTTTAAAAACAAAATAGAATTTAATAACCAGCTTATGCTTAAAACAAATGTTGAATTCGATTTATATTTGCCCCAATTAAATTCCTGAATTTATGACCGATAATAATTCTGCTCCCGGCAAAAGCTTTCCACTAGGCGCCACTGTAAATCCTGAAGGGGTAAACTTCTGTATTTTTTCAAAATCAAGCGAATACCTTGAACTACTTTTGTTTGATCACCCTGAAGCTGAACGGCCTTCACATGTATATAAATTAGATCCGAAGATAAATAAAACATTTTATTATTGGCATATTTTTATCCCGGGCATTGGTGCGGGACAACTTTATGGCTATAGGGCACACGGACCACATACACCTGCTATTGGGCACCTGTTCGATGCCCAAAAAGTTTTAGTGGATCCTTATACAAGAGAGGTATACGTACCTGAAAATTTTTCAAGAGAGGCAGCAAGTGCTCCTATAGATAATTGCAGTCAGGCATTAAAAAGTGTAGTGATTGACTCGAATAATTATGACTGGGAAAATGATAAACATTTGAAAACTCCTTATGCAAAAACAGTAATCTATGAAATGCATGTGGGCGGTTTTACCAAACATCCGAGTTCCGGAATAGATGATCCCTTAAAGGGAACCTACGCGGGTTTAATTGAGAAAATCCCATACCTTAAATCTTTGGGGATTACAGCGGTAGAGTTGATGCCTGTGCAGCAATTTGATGAGCAAGATGCCATTTCGCCTTTAACAAATTACTGGGGATACAGTCCCATTGCTTTTTTTGCTCCTCACGCCGGATATAGTTCTAATAAAAATCCAACGGGTCCGGCCTATGAATTTCGCGATATGGTAAAAGCTTTGCATAAAGCGGGAATAGAAGTGATACTAGACGTTGTGTTTAATCATACAGCGGAAGGTGAACCCGATGGGCCTGTATATTCCTTTAAGGGTCTTGAAAATAAAGCCTATTACATATTAAAAGAAAATAAATCATTATATGCCGACTTTACGGGTACTGGCAATACCTTTAATGCCAATCATTCAATAGTGCGAAGACTTATCAGGGACAGCCTACGGTATTGGGTAGCCGAAATGCATGTAGATGGATTTCGTTTTGACCTTGCTTCAGTATTATCACGTGATGAAGATGGACACCCTTTGGAAAATCCACCGCTTTTATGGGAAATAGAATCAGACCCTGTATTGGCCAGCACAAAATTAATAGCTGAGGCATGGGATGCAGCAGGTTTGTACCAGGTGGGCTCCTTTATTGGCGACAAATGGGCCGAGTGGAACGGCATTTATCGAGATGAAGTGAGAAGATTCGTGCGCGGCGATGAAGGTACGGTAACTGGTTTTACCTCTCGCGTTATCGGTAGCCCAGATATTTTTACCAGTCCTAAAAGAGAACCCAACAGAAGTATTCACTTTGTAACCTGTCATGATGGATTTACCCTGAATGACCTGGTAAGTTATAATAAAAAACATAATGAAGCGAACGGTGAGAAAAATATGGATGGTGCAGATCATAACTTTAGTTGGAATTGTGGTGTGGAAGGCCAAAGTAATGATACTGAGGTGCAGGAATTGAGAAATAGACAGATGAAAAACTTTATGGCAATCATGTTCATCTCTCAGGGCACCCCTATGTTGCTAATGGGAGACGAAGTAAGCAGGTCTCAATTTGGTAACAATAATGCCTATTGTCAGGATAACGAAATAAGCTGGTTTGACTGGGGTTTAACAGAAAATAATAAAGATTTTTTGAGATTTACTAAAGGGCTTATAAATTTTGCGCAGTGTCATGAAGTCTTTAAAATTGAAACGATGCTAAAAACTTCCTTTCATACCAGAAATGCACATATTATTTGGCATGGCGTGAAACTAGGGCAGCCCGACTTAAGCACAAGTTCACACTCGATAGCCTTCACGTTAAATTATCCTCGCAAAAACGAGTCTATCCATGTTATGATCAATGCCTTCTGGCAGCCTTTATCATTTGAATTGCCTCCCCTGCAAAGAGGCATTTTCTGGTACAGGATAGTGGATACTGCACTTCCCAGTCCTCAAGATTATCAGCCAACCGAAACGGCTGAAAGAATAGAAAAGGATTTAATACTATTAGCAGGGCGTTCTGTAGTTATTTTGTCAGCTTCCCATAGCAATTAAAGCTTTAGGGTATTAGCTAACAGTCTGATTTTTGTTATTTTTGAAGTGTATAAATTAACTAACACAAAAATTATGGAGAATAACATTAAATATACAGGATTATTGATTTTATTATTTTTTAACTACAGTGTTATGGCACAAGAAAATGAAGAACTTGAGTGGAAACCTGCTTTAACGGAAGTATGGGAACCAGAACCAGCTAAGGTAGATCCAGGAAACGACAATCAACCTCCTTCTGATGCAATTGTATTGTTTGATGGAACAAATTTTGAGCACTGGGATTCGGCCATTGAAGGAGAAGAAGTAGCATGGCAAATAGATAACCGGGCAATGACAGTTTCCCCTAAAACTGGAGCCATTCAAACAAAAGAATCATTTGGTGATATGCAGTTGCATATTGAATGGCGCAGCCCTGAAGAAATAAATGGAAAAGGGCAGGGTAGAGGCAATAGTGGTATTTTTCTACAAAAACGATATGAAATTCAGGTGTTAGATTCTTACGAAAACAGGACTTATTCGAATGGTCAGGCAGGCAGTATCTACAAGCAGGCTATGCCATTGGTAAACGCCACCAAAAAGCCTGGCGAATGGCAAACTTATGATATTATTTATACAGCACCTGTATTTGATGAAAATGACCAATTAAAATACCCGGCGCGAGTAACCATATTACACAATGGTGTATTAATTCAAAATAATGTGATGATTAAGGGCGCTACTGAATATATAGGGCTTCCGCAATACAAAGCACACGGCAAAGCTCCTATATTACTTCAAGACCATAGCGACCCTGTAAGTTTTAGAAATATATGGGTAAGACCGTTGTAATACATAAAGAAATTATCAAAAAGGTTGAATTAAAGTAAAATTCAGTTTTTTTGATGGTAGTATCTTAAATATTTTATTACTTACTTATGTTTTTTTGAATAGAGGTAGTGGGAGCAATATTTAACTTATTGTTATCTTTGTTAATAAATCATTAACAAAAAGTGCGGATTGTTTCTTTAAGTTTATTCACGCTAATTACTGTTATAATCACCTGGATTATTTTCAAAAGTAATTTTACTGCATGGTATCTCCTATTTGTGCCAATAGGCATGGCCTTTATTCATGCATTTGTAGAAAAATCGGAATACAGAAAATAGATATTTATCAAATTTGAATTTTTAAGCCATCGTAGGCAATTGCTACATTTTCTGGCAATTTTTCATTTACATCTTTATGTAGGCCCATTTGATGACTTAAATGAGTAAGGTACGCTTTTTCTGGGTTTATTTCTTCAATTACTTCTATGGCTTGATCAAGGGAAAAATGGGAGATATGCTCTTCCTTTCTCAGAGCATTCACCACCAGCACTTTGGTGCCTTTAATCTTTTCCATTTCTTCTTCGGCTATCGTTTTAGCATCGGTAATATAGGTAAAATCGCCAACGCGAAAACCCATGACCGGAAGCTTGTAGTGCATTACTTCTATAGGAGTAACTGGTATGCCAGCAATTATCATCGGCTTATTTTCAATCGCATTAATTTCGATTTGTGGTACACCAGGGTATCTGTCTTCTGAAAACACATAGGCAAATTCACGCTTTAGATGTTCAATTACTCTAGGAACCGCGTACACTTGCACATCCTTTTTCATTTTATAATTGAATCCACGTACATCATCCATGCCAGCGGTATGATCTTTATGTTCATGGGTAAATATAAGTGCATCTAAATGTTTTATTCTTTCCCGTAGCACTTGCTGTCGAAAATCAGGACCTGAATCAAAAATTAAGCTTTTACCTTCTATGGCAATATGAATTGATGTACGCAGTCGCTTATCACGATAATCCAGGGATTTACACACTTCACATTCGCAAGCAACTACTGGAATACCATGGGAAGTTCCGGTACCTAAAAAATTAACAATCAAAATTTAGATTCTTTTTGTATAATCGAAGTAATCAATTTTTTGTTTTTATCACTGAAGTTGTCCGAGTCAAAGTCTATTTCTTTAATAATTTCTACGAGACAATTGATCTTACCTTCCAAGCTATAAAACTTATTAACGATGGCAATTTTAGTATCTTTGAGTAAACAATACCCTGATTTAAAATTGCCTTTTTCGTACCGAAGCACGAAGTCAGATTCAGCAAAAATATCTTCCAGTTTATTCAGAAACCCCTTTGAGTATCTTATTTCCATTAGTCAGATGTATATTTCTTAACCACATTTACTAAATTATCAAAATTAAGAGGTTTGGGAATAAATTCGTTTATTCCTACATTTTTAAAATCATCTAATGTATAATTTCGTGCGTTACCGGTAATGGCTATGATCGGTATTTTAGCCTTCTTCTCATCTGATAAGGCCCTTATTGCTCTAGCACATTCAATACCGTCCATGGTAGGCATATTAATATCCATCAAAATAACATCAAAATATTCATTTTCTAACTTCTGCAAAACTTGCTTTCCATTCTTAGCTGAATCAATGCCGTAATTTTGTAATTGAAGAATTTTCCTGGTCAGATTTTGAATTACCGAGCTGTCTTCGGCTATTAACACTTTTTTTTCTTCGGCCATTTTTTACTTATTTAGTTAACTGATTGATTATCTTTTTATAGTTATTCTGAAATTCCGCAAAAGTAAGCTTTAAAAATTTCAAATCCTGCTCTAGCGTCTCAAAATTTGATTTTTTTAAATTGGCTTCAATATTTTCTGCATATTTTGCTACTTTTTCAATACCTAAAGTGCCGGCATTGCCTTTGAGAGTATGCAATTGCGAGCGGATATTTTCATAGTTTTTAGTTTTAAAAGATGAAGCAGAAATATTCAGTAGTTCTATGGTTTCAATTTCAAAATCATCAAAAACCTTAATTATCATATCGCCGCCGCCATACTTCATCAATTGATCAATAACTTCTTCATTTACTATTTTTTGCTTGTTTTGATAAGCTGGCTCTTTTTTTTGTAAAGTTAGGGGCTCAAAATTCACCCAGCTTTGTACTTTTAATATCAACTCATTGGCTCTCAAAGGTTTGGCAATGTAATCGTCCATCCCTTCACTTATGAATTTCTGCTTATCCTCTTTCATGGAATAGGCAGTCATTGCCACTATAGGAGGTATTGACAGTAACCCCAATTTTTTTATTTCACGGGTTGCTTCTAAACCATCCATTTCCGGCATTTGTATATCCATCAAGATAAGATCGTAATTGTTTGTTTTGGCTCTTGCTATACTTTCAAAGCCATTTACAGCCATATCTACTTCACATCCTGATTTTTTTAGTATCTCGCTAGCCACTTGTCTATTAACCAAATTGTCATCTACTAATAAAATGCAAGGTTTTTTGTTCTTGAAAAAATCCTTTATTACAATCTCTTCTTCTTGGTCTACATAATCATCCATTTCTTTACCTGAAGCTGGTGGAGCATCAATGGTGAACCAAAAAGTACTGCCCAGTCCCGGAGTAGAATATACCCCTATTTCGCCACCCAATAGCTTGCATAACTCTTTTGAAATAGCAAGCCCTAATCCTGTACCACTAAAAGCTTTTGAAGTGGAATTGTCCACTTGATTGAAACTGCGAAACAACTGATCAAGGTTTTCTTGTGAAATACCAATGCCGGAATCACTTACATCAAATTTGACTAACTTTTTACCACTATCATCAGTCATATGCTTGATACCTACATCAATTGCACCTCCACCTTCAGTAAATTTAATGGCATTGCTGCTAAGGTTGGCTAATATTTGCAATAACCTGGTTTCATCGGTTAAGATGTATTCAGAAAGACTGGAATCGATATGGTAATAAAGATTGGTATTTTTAGACATAGCTTGCTGCGAAAACATAGCATAGAGCTTTTCCATTACTTTTTTAATACGAACAGGAGCATGCTTTACCTGCATTTTTCCAGCCTCAATTTTTGATAAATCAAGAATGTCATTCAGAATATTAAGTAAAGTTTCTGAGGACTTTTTGATGGTATTAATATAATTTCGCTGCTCCTCGTCCAGGTTAGTTCCACCCAACAAGTCTATCATTCCTATAACGCCATTCATCGGAGTGCGTATTTCATGACTCATATTGGCCAGAAAAGTCTCCTTTACTCTGGCAGAACGTTCGGCCAATTCTTTAGCCCTTATCAATTCATCATTTGTTTGTTTTAGTTTTGAAATATCTCTTATCACACCTTCTATCTGAGCGGGCTGGTTTTTAGCATCGGTAATTAGCCGCACATTGCAAATGCAGCTTAAAATAGCACCATCGCGAGAAACAATAGAAGCCTCAAAATTGCGGACAGCTCTATTTTTAATAAGCTGTCTAATCAAATGCTTCGTTTTACTACTATAAAGATAATAATCAGTAATATTTCGTCCTATCACAAAATCGGGTGAGTAGCCTGTAAGCTCTTCTACGGACGGACTTATTACTACTAATTCACCACTAAGTTGGCATCGAAAATAGATATCCTGAAAGGATTCAAAAATATTTCGAAATTTTTCTTCACTTTCCTGTAAGGCTATTTCATTTTGCTTTTTTTGTGTTATATTATGTGCTATACCAGACACTTCGTATATCTCTTCATCGCTGGAAATGATTGGATTTAGAAATATTTCCCACCAATTGCCTTCATTGTTATTGGTTTTTATTTCTAATTCAAAACTACAAGGTATGCCTGAAAATGCTTTTTTATAATTTTCACGAAAAATATCTGCCTGTGGAATTTTTATGTCGTCTGGTATGAGGTTATAATTCTCCGGATTTACATGGAAGAGTTCCGTAAATAAATCACTAAAATTTTTGTTGAAAGAAGTAAATAATAATTCCCTATCTACAGCCCATACTAAATGTGAGCCATTTTCAATAATCGCATTGATCCGGGCATTTTGAGAAGTGATTCTTTCTCCTTTTTGCTTACGCTCGATGGATAACGCTATTTGCCCACTCATGAAATCCATCAATTCCATATCTTTGGAGGTATAGATCTCTTTGCTGTCATAGCTTTGTACTGCAATTAAACCTATAATCCTGTGATCGAGGATTAGCGGAATACCTATCCATACTTTGGGTATTTTACTCACTACATTAATTCGTTGATTTAGGTATAAATTTTTTATATCCTTTTCATATAAAAATAAAGGTGATTTTTTTTTGATAGCATAATCTGTTATGCTGCCATCAAAATTCTTTTCCATAAAACCTACTGTCAAATGTTCATCATGTAAATATGGAAAGCTTACTTTATTTTTCTCGTCGTCAATTAATGCTACATAAAAATTAGTGGCTTCAATTACTTGTTTTAACTCCCGATGAATATTGGCAAAAAATGATTTAATACTTAGGGAGTGGATAGTAAGATTGGCAATGCTGTAATATAAACTTTGAGCTTTTTCTGCTCTTATTTGCTCGGTAATATCATGAAATATACCCCGAAAATCAATGATTTTGTCGCCTCTTTTATTGCAATATACAAACCCGGAAAGATTAATTCGTTGATTATTTTTAGTTAAAAAAGTTGTTATTAATCGATTATCGGTATCGTTGTTGGCTATGTCAAATAATTTTTGTTTGGTAGTTTCAAAGTAATCTGGTGCTATTAAATTCTGCAGGGTCAACTTTTTTAATTCCTTTTCAGTATAGCCCAATTTCTTTTTCCAATAGTTGTTTACATATCGAATTTTACCACTATAAGTAAATACCTGAATCAAGTCTCTTGACTTATTAAGCAAATCAATATAAGGCTTAGTTGCATTTTTCAATAGTTGAATATTAGGCTGATGCTCATTCTCAATATCAGCCATAAAATACAGTAAGCCTTTAGGGTCCTTAAGAAAACTTTTTACTCTTAAAACAGAATCTTTATTTCCCTTTTTATGCGTTGCTAAAAATGAATCTTTTTGAACCTGCTGATATATGATCTCATGTACAATTTTGTTGTTGGTAAGCCTAAAGGCTTTTAAAAAATCCTTGCCTTTAAGTTCGTCATTGCCGAAAAAGCTAATGGCTTGATGATTAATAAATCGAATGATGTTGCTATTGTCGATACCAAAAATCAACATTTCACCTTGGGAAAAGTAATATTCAAAAGAATTATTTACACTACCATTGCCATTGTTGGCATGAGCTGAATTTTCTTGCAGCGTATTTATGGTTGCAATGAGTTCTTTTTTACTTTTTCTTTCCAGGTTCATTAAATGCAAATATTACCTTTGAGGATATTTCCAAAAATAACGAAAATATAATTCTTTTGCTATTGTATGAAGTGGTTTATAATAGCGCTAATTATATTTTTACAAGATTTAGTTTAAATTAAATGGAACGCGCTACCTTAAAATGCTTTTTTATTTTATTAGTATTCAGCAATTTGTAAATTATAAATAGATACCTATTGGTGAATCTTAAGTGTTTATGTTTTAATTACTCATGTGAGTTTAAAGTTAACTTATGAACAATTTGATAATAGTTGCTGGACCTACCGCGGTTGGCAAAACTTCTGTAAGCGTACAACTAGCCCATCATTATGGTGAATTACCCATTATTTCTGCCGATTCCCGGCAAATTTACCAGCAAATGCAGATAGGTACTGCTAAACCTGGCAAAGATGAGCAGAAGGGAATAGTTCATTATATGATAGACAATAAACAAATCAATGAAAATTTTAATGCTTACCAATATGAAGTAGAGGTGCTCCAAATTTTAAATAATCACCTATGGCCAAAATCTAATAAAGCGATCGTGACGGGTGGTTCGGGTTTGTACATTGATGCTCTATGTAAAGGCATAGATTACATGCCAGATATTCCTGTGGAAATAAGAGAAAAGTGGAAAATGCTTTACCAAAGCAAAGGTATTGAGTATTTGCAAAAACTATTATTAGCAAAGGATCCAGTATTTTTTGAAGAAGTGGACAAAGCAAATTATAAGCGAATGATACGGGCTTTAGAGGTTATAGACGTATCAGGAAAACCATTTTCTTCTTTTCGACACAAGCAGCCCAAAGCTCGTAATTTTAATTTAATCAAAATTGCACTTGAGCTGCCACGTGCAGAGCTTTATCAAAATATAGATACCAGAATGGACCAAATGATTGCACAAGGATTATTTACTGAAGCAGAGCAACTATTTCCTCACAAAGATAAACAAGCACTGCAGACAGTAGGCTATAAAGAAATTTTTGATTACCTGGAAAATAAATATGACAGGGAAGAAGCGATTAGATTACTTAAAAGAAACAGTCGCCGTTATGCTAAAAGGCAATTGACCTGGTTTAAAAAAGATTTGCAATATCAATGGTTTTCACCAATTGAATTCAGCAAAATAGTAGATTATATAGAATCAAAACTTAAATAAAAAGGAGCAATCAAATCAATGCGCTCCTAATTATTATTATTATTAAAATTCAACTAATTTCTATTAATTAAAGCAAATGCTAAGTGTCAAATTACAAGTTCACATTTTTCCACATCATACTAGAATAATGTGGAATTGCCAATGGCCCACCGATACAATGAATGTATTCATCTACAAATGATTGCTTAGGACCTAGATATCCTTCGATATCATTTAAGTCTACATTTGTTTCTTTACGAGCAATATTCTCTAAATCAGTCAAGCCAGTAATAAAGTTACCGGTTTTGGTATTACGCTTTAAGATTACAGATTTTTTGGTTTCTCCTGCCTCCAACGCATCAACAGCTGCATAACCTACCATGTAAGCTTCTGAGGCATCTGTTTGCGACATCGCATAGCTTCGCTGAATATGTTGAGGTACCAGAGCGGCTTCTTTGATTTTTGCTACTGCATCTACCTTTAATTCTTTATTGATCGTTGTAGCCAAAAATATTGCAGGTTGGAATGAATCAGCTCTTCCGTGTTGAATATTTCCGTGGGGATCCAATGTTACTTCACCATATGCTTTTGCAATTGAATCGCCAGTGTTTTTATCCGTTAAGTCTTCCTGAACTACTACTGTGCATTCACCATATTTACTTATTACATTGCTTACTTCGCTCAAAAATTGCTCCTTATCAAAAAGAATCTCTTTACTAAGAATAATATGGGGTGCTCTTCCGGGTACCATTACTCCTCGTTGGTCTACCCGGGCAAATGCTGTAGCCTGTGCAAGCCAACCGGCTTTACGTCCCATTACCTGATAAATTACTACCGGGGCATGCAAAGTACCCATGCTGCCATCATTTAATCTACCACGCATTTTATAAGATGAAAAGTCACTTACCACGTTTTTAATGGCAATGGCATTGTATAATGCCGCGGAACCAAAACCCGGGCAATGATGAGTTACAGGCAAGTCGTTGTCTACAGTTTTAATGCCATGAATTGCTCTTATGTCAGAAACTTCAGTAAGGCTTTTAAGCTGATCAGAGGAGTCATTTCCACCGATATACACGATGGCATCTACGCCTAACTTTTTCAGATTTTTTGCTATGATTTCCAATTGCTCTTTATTGGGCTTTATTCTGGTAGCACCTAATCCTGAGCCCGGGCCATTGTAAATAAATTGTGTAGGGTCAATGCCAGACATATCTACAATATTTCCTTCAGCATCAGCATGAAGAATACCCTCAAAACCGTTTTTTGCGCCGTAAACTTCTATACCCTTAGCCCTGGCAGAGGTAACTATACCATCAACCGACCAATCGATTACAGGAGTTGGACCTCCTGATTGTCCTACAATGATTCTTTTAATTGACATATTGATTATTTTGATAATTTAAAAAATTCGTATAATATTTTTGACGGCAAAGATAAAACATAAATTATTGTGCAAAAAATGAGCAAAGTCATATATCACAAAATGAGGTTTAATAAAAAAACACTTCCACTGGCCCACCAATTTAATCCTCAAGCATTATTATATTATACACATCAATGTAAAACAGTTTACCTTCTGCATAAGGTTCAACATTGAGCTACTAATTTTATGGCAGCCGGCGGCCATCTATCTTTAGTCATTTTTCCATACTACATAAGCTCCCGGTGCCAGTTCAGGCTCCCCAATCAAAACATTCGCTTCTTCTGATACTGGAGCTTTAACCATCTCCGAAGTATAATTCACGGTCACCCAAAAACCATCCCGCCATTCGGTGAATACATAGGAGGGAAGATCCAGAATTTTTGCCCCCATTCGCTTATATAGCTTGCGCAACACCTGTCGCTCCAGTTCACCATCGTTACTCCAGGCGCCAATATAGGTTACGCTGCCTTTACCCATCCGCCGGTGTACCACCGCTGGTTGTCCTTTATAAAACTGATCCTTATAGGTAGCCCATACTTCAGCTTCCGTGGGCTCCAGCACATCTGCCCATACATTCCATTCATAATTTGCTTCTTCAAAAGCTATTTTCCCGTTTTTGCCCGGAGGTAAATGATCGTAATAAGCCACATTAGCGCCAATTAGCTCAACAATAGGTGCTTGCAGCGGACCTTCCCAAAGGTGGCCAAGGGTATCTTTAAGCCCGGTACGGGTACTCAACACCAGGTGGCCGCCATTGCTTACATAATCCTTCCATTTTTTCACCAGCTTTTGATCCAATAATTGATAGGCCGGCGCTACCATAAATGGAAATTTTTTCACTTTAAATTCATCCTTTTCCTGTAAAAAGGTGACTGGGGCACCCATCGTCTTTAATTTATCATAGTATGTATAAAAATGCTGCCAGGGGTCAAATTTTTCATTGTGGCGGTAGTTTTCTATGTCCAGTAGGTTTTCCTGTTTCCATAAAAAAGCAGTGCGGCGGGAAGCATATTCATCCGGGATTTTCACCGAAGGATTGTATAGCTTCCGTAAACTAGTAATTTCTTCGATGGCCTCAACATATTCCTGCCCTCCCGGAGAAACTGTAGTGCCATCTGGTTCGAGTATGCCTTTGTGAAATTGCTCACTGCCAAACAAAGGCTGACGGAAACGGTAGGTGCAGGTAAATCTATCACCCAAAGCAAAACTGTGCCAGATCCACATCTTTACTGCTCCGGGTAGTGGCTGAGAATTATATTTTCCCCAGTTGATCTGCCCTGGTTGTAACTCCATGATGCCGGTGTAGCCATTCACAGAAGCGGCCAGTTCATTGGAGAAAGAAAGCTCCAGGCCACTACCCAGGCGATGGGCCAAATTCCCGGAAGGATAATTTAGTGCTGTGCTGAGCAGGTACATAGTGTGAGAGGCAAAATCAAGGTCGTGCTGGTTGCGAAAGAGATCGACAGGGGGCAGAAACTTGTAATAAGCGTAATTAGTTGTAATCCACTGCTCCTCGCTAATATACTGCTCCAGAATATTGGCCTGAAAACGTAAAGCCTCAGACAACTGATCGGCGGTAAAACGTTGAAAATCTAATAAAGCATGAGGATTAGCTCCTTGTGGTGCCTCATTAGGGTTAGGTATTTGAATTTGCAGAAAATCATTGTATACCTGGCTCCAGAAAGCCGTACCCCATGATTTGTTTAATTTGTCAATGCTACCATATCTTTCTCGCAACCAGATTTGATACTCTTTTTCCTGGGATGGAGAATAGTCGTAAAGTGTACCGTAATGAGGTTCGTTGTCCAGCTGCCAACCCCATACGCGTTCATCTTTGCCATAGCGTTTTCCTAATTGGGTAACTATTTTAGCTACATAATACAGATAGGTGGGGTGATTGTAAGAAACATGTAAACGAGAGCCATGCTGCTGAGTAATGCCCATGGCACTTTCTATCAAAACTTCCGGATGCTTTTGTGTAAGCCAGACCGGTGGTGTAGGGGTAGGGGTACACATGATCACTTTTAAGCCATTGTCAGCAGCAATTTTTACTGCTTTATCCAACCAGGTAAAATCATATTCTCCCTCCACTGGTTCCATCATGGCCCAGGCAAATTCACCAAAGTGAGTAAATTCAAAGCCAAGATCAGCTACTCTTTTCAAGTCTCTTTCCCATTCTTTCTCAGGCCAGTGTTCCGGATAATAATAAGCACCAATCGGCATCAAATCTTTATCCGGGAAAAATGTCTGAGACTGAGACCAAACAGTATTAGTAAAGAATATTAACAAAACAAAGTAAAAATACTTCATAATATTTAAGGTTGAGTTAAAGAATTGTAAAAATAAGAAAAAGTCCAAGTATTAAATTCTCTTAGCTGATCTTTTATCTAAATCATACAGAGCCATATAAAGTGGTAGGGGTACCTACCACGTGTTGCCATTTTTATAGGCAATGGAAATACCAGGTTCCTCTTTTCTACTGGTATCATTGATCACAAAAATACGGTTTCGATCCGGAGAAACGGAGCAAATGCCTTTGGCAGGCACAGAATTGATATTAATTTCAATTTTTTGCACCTGGTACGTGTAAAGAAAAAAATGCTTTATTTTTTTCATTTCCATTTTTGTTTCGAATTTAAGGTCGGTTTTATTCACATGGAGTTAAAACGCGATTTTTAAGGTGCGAAACTTCAGTAAATAATACCATTTATTGTTTGAAAAGCTATAAAATGAAAAAGCGAACCCTCTTAGATCAAAAAAAAGATGTAGGTATATTAGTTTAATCAATGATAAGTTGGTAAATTGAGCTCGAAATTAATTAATCTTAAATTATAATCCAGGTTTGACTTATGAAAAAAACTTGTTTACTGCTTTTATTGATTACTTTTATTAATCTGACTTTTGCCCAGCCTCCCGAGGGCAATGGGATAATAAAAGGAGTATTAAAAGACAAAGAATTAGATAAGCCAATCGAATATGCAAATGCTGTTCTATATAAAAAAAGTGACTCAACTTTAGTCAATGGAGCCATTTCAGATGAAAAAGGTGCTTTTATAATTAAAAATATTGATACCGGCAATTATTATTTACAATTAAACTTTGTAGGTTATAAACGTGAAATAATCAAAGATGTGGTTATCGATCAAAACACCAAAATGTTGGATATAGGCGAGGTTGCTTTAAATCCGGCGATCAAGCAACTTGATGAAATAGCCATTACGGAAGAACGAGATGTAGTATCTATAGGTATTGATAAAAAAGTAGTAAATGCTGATAAAAGCATAATAGCTGCTGGTGGAACTGCAGCTGAGGTATTAGAAACAGTGCCTTCAGTGAGTGTAGATGTAAATGGCAGCCTTACTTTAAGAGGAAGCTCGTTTTTTACTGTTTTTGTAGATGGCAAACCCACCATCATGCAAGGAATGAATGCGCTTAGGCAAATACCAGCCGGTTCTATTAAGCAAATCGAAATTATAACTAGCCCTTCGGCAAAATATGATCCTGATGGCGATGCCGGAATTATTAACGTGATTTTGAAAAGAAATGAAGGAGAAGGGATATCAGGAATGTTAAATGCCTCTATAGCCAATAGAAGTAAGTATGCTGCCGATGGATTATTTAATTATAATAAGAATAAAATAAGCTTATTTGGAGGATTTAACTTCAATTATCAAAATATATTATTGATAAAAGATGACCAAACAACTACTAATTTTGAAAACGGCTTTAAAAAAGTAAATGCAGAAACTGATGGAAGCTATCAAAGAAAAAATGCAGATGTTCGAGCAGGGTTTGATTATTTTATAAATAAGAATAACACACTTTCCTTCTCTACAAATTTTGGCTATCAAGGACTTTCCAGAGGATTTGATCAAACCATTAATGCTACTTCAGATATAGAAGATGTCCCTTTCTACGCGCTAAATAGAAATGATGCTGCTCGAGATGCCAACTTTGTAAATGCTATTGGTACCTATACAACTGAGTTTAATAAAAAAGGCCATAAATTAGATATGATGGCAACCTATTCGAGCCAAAATACGGAAGATTTTGATCAGTTTAATGAGTACTTAAGCAACGCTCAATATCAAATATCAAGTAATGATTTGAACCAATATAGAACAGATGAAAATTGGGACAGTTATTCCTACAGGCTTCAAACAGATTACACCCTTCCCGTAAAAAGTGGTAAATTGGAGGCAGGTTTTCAATATCGTAATGAACAAGATGATAGATCTTTTAACTTCAATGATAATGGTGATGCTGAATGGACAGATAAATTCTTGACTGATAACACGAGTGATTTTTCGCGTATAATTGTAGCAGGGTATGTAAACTATGCCAATAAAATAAACAAATTAAGTTATGAAGCTGGTATGCGCAACGAATATACTGACAGATCATTAAAAACAGGTAATCTTGAACAGCCTTTTGTTTTTAATCAATTAAATTGGTTTCCTTCAGCTTCATTGAGCCGTCCTATTGGAGAGAATTCGAATTTGCGATTAGCTTATAATAAAAGAATAAATCGTTCACCAGATTTTTATTTAGATCCATTTATCACCATAAGCAATAGATACTCTTTTTGGCAAGGAAATCCCGAATTAGTACCTGAATTTTCGGATAAAGTCGAGCTGAGTTATCAAACCAAACTTGGAAAAACATCTTTAACTTTTGATTTGTATCACAATTTAGTAAAAAATAATTTTGCCCGCGTACAAGATTTTTACGACATAGAAGATAATATTACTTTTTTCAGATTTGCAAACACAGTAAAAAGAGAGAATACCGCGCTTGATATTAATTTTAGTTCTGGTGTAGGTAAGTGGTTACGCGTAATGGGTAATTTTGAAACAGGATATAGCTTACTGGATGGTAATTTTAGTAGTGACAATTCGCTAAACCAGGGCGAGCTCAATCGAACATTCAGTAGTCAACGCTCTTACTTTTATACCGAAGGTAAAATAAACTCTATACTATTATTACCTAAAGGATGGAAAGGCCAGGTATTGGTAGTATATATCGGAGGACAAGATTTTATTCAAGGTTTCATGCCTACCATTTTATTTGCAAGTGCGGCTGTAAAAAAGAGTTTCTTGAATAATAGGCTGTCTGCCACTGTTTCATTAAATGACATATTCGGCTCTTTTATCCATATTTTAGAAAGAGAAAGTACCTACCAGGATTATCCACAATTTCAAAGTCGATATTTGAGGCAACGTGAACCACAAGTAGTTAAATTAGCATTAAGCTTTAATTTTAATAAGTTTAAGAAAAGTAGTAGAAGAGCAGCAGAAGATAGGTTGGCTCCAACATTGGAAGAAGATTTTTAAATTTTGGGTAAGCTAATAAGTATTACAATGAAAAATATTGGGTTAATCTTTTTAATTTCAATTTTCTGGGGTTGCCAAAATAAGCAACAAACCTATCATGCTGATAAGGAAATAAAGGATTATAATTCGTTGGTCACATTGTTTGAAAATCCACCATCGTATTACAGTACTGTACCTTTCTGGGTGTGGAATGATGAAGTAACCAGAGAAAAAATTGAGCGACAACTGGATTACTTTAAGGAGCAACAAATCAATAGTGTGATTATTCATTCCCGTCCGGGTTTGATAACAGAGTATCTGTCAGATGAGTGGTTTGATTTGAATGAATATGCCTTAGCGGAGGCAAAAAAAAGAAACATGAAGCTTTGGCTTTACGATGAAAATTGCTTTCCCAGCGGCTATGCCGGTGGTCATGTGCAACGTCAAATGCCGGAATCATACGTGAATGGTACCGGACTGCGCATGCAGGTAAAGCAAAATGTCGATACCGCAGAAGTAAGTATTGCTTTCCTGGCTTTGCTGCAGGAAGACGGAAAATTCACGAATATTTCCGATAGTTTGGCCGAATATGTAGGCCAGCCTGGCACTTACTTTTTATTTGAAAAAACATATGCTCAGGTGAAAGAACGAGAAGGTGGATATCCGTATCCCGATTTGCTGGTGCCAGGAGTAACGGAAAAGTTTATTGAAACTACCATGCCGGGCTATGAGAAAACATTTGGCGAAGATTTTGGCCGAAATGTGATGGGAGTATTTACCGATGAACCTCACATTAAGCCTCCGTCCAAAGGTGACATACGCTGGACTCCAACATTATTTAATGATTACGAAAAGCGCTGGGGGTACCGGCTGGAAACGCATTTGCCGTCACTGTGGGAAGATATTGGCAATTACCAGAAAATCAGGCATGATTATTACCAATTGCTGATTGAGCTTTTCGTGGAACGTTGGAGTAAGCCCTGGTATGAATATACGGAAGCCAATAACCTGAGCTGGACCGGGCATTATTGGGAGCATGGCTGGCCCAATCCCCGCCATGCCGGTGATAATATGATCTTGTATGCTTATCACCAGGTGCCGGGTATTGATATGCTTTTCAATGATATAGATGGAAGGCCGGATCAATTTGGCAATATATTCGCCGGCAGAGAGTTGCTTAGTATTGCCAATCAGTTCGGGCGCAAGCGTACCTTATCCGAAACTTATGGCGCTTCCGGATGGGACCTTGATTTTGAAGCAATGAAGCGCCTTGGTGACTGGGAGTATGCTGCAGGTGTAAACCTGATGAACCAACACCTGGCCTACATGACCACGAAAGGTTCTCGGAAGCGTGATTTTCCGCAATCCATTAGCTGGCATGCCTCCTGGTGGAAGCATTATCATAATTTGGCTCAGCATTATTCCAGATTATCGGTAGCCATGTCATCCGGAGAGAACATCAACGATATTCTCGTTCTTGAACCTACCACTACCACCTGGATGTATTTCACTCCGGCCCAGGATAATAACTTTTTGGGAGCTTCCGGAATCACTAATGAATATGGTGAGAACTTCAAGTCGTTCGTCAGGTTGCTTGAGTCACTCAAGATAGAATTTGACCTGGGTAGTGAAATGGTGATCCAGGAGTTTGCCAGTTGCGATAGTGGTCAATTTGTAATTCAAAAAAGAGCTTATGACAAGGTCATTTTAGGTCCACATGTGGAAAACCTGAATCGGAAAACATTCGAATTATTAAAGCAATATACCAAAGCAGGAGGTATGGTTTATTATCAAGATATTCCTTATCTATTAGATGCTGAATTGAGTGATGAAACCGAGCAGTTGGTTGCCAAATACCCTGAGCAATGGATCGCTATTAGTGATAATGAGCAGCAATTGACCGAATTGTTTGCCAATCAAGAATTTCAACTTCTGCAGTCAAAAGACCCTGAAAACCTATTTCATCAGCGGCGGAAATTGGAGGACGGCCAATTGGTATTTTGGACCAATTTTAGCAAAAATCAAATCAATGATTTTACTTTCACCATATCAGGTAAGGCAGTAAGCTGGTTCAATACATTTACTGGCGAAATATATCAATTGCCAGCCAGGAAAACCGGACAAAGCCTGGAGATCGCAGTAAAACTGCATCCGGGAGAAAGTAAACTGATGTACATTCATGATATAGAAGTAAAGGGAAGGCCATTGCCAGCTCAACCGGAAGAATACCGCTTAATTGAAACAAAAGCCCCTGACATACAGAGAGTCGAAGATAATTTGCTGGTATTGGATTATTGTGATGTCCAATCAATGGGCAAATCAGTCCTGGATATCAACTATCTGCATGCAACGGACAGTATTTTTAAATGGCATGGTTTACCCAAATCGGATATTGACCATAACCCCTGGAATTTTACCACTCAATATAAAACAGAATTGCTGGACTTGAATGATGATTTCGGTGAGCGAACCGGGTTTGAAGCTACGTTTACTTTTATTGTTGACCAAGACTATCAATTAAAGCCAATGAAAATTGGTATAGAATATGGCCGGCTCTATCAAGTAAGGATTAATGGCAAAAACATTTCTCCCGATAAGGACCTGCACTATTTTGATCACTCGGTGGATGTATATCCTGTTGACACAGAAGATTTAAAAATTGGAGAAAATCAGGTTTCACTAACAATACAACCGATGCATATCCACGCCGAACTGGAGCGGATTTTCGTTTTAGGTGATTTTGATTTGCAGCCTTCCGATCAGGGATTCTTCATTAAAGAAAGTGACGAATTGAACCTGGGAAACTGGGTGACTCAGGGCTTACCTTTTTATCCGGAGGCAGTAAATTATAGTAAGCCAGTTGACCTTGAATCGGGAAGAACTTACCTGGTAAAATTAAATGATTGGCAGGGAGCCGTGGCACAGGTAAAAGTCAACGAAAAAAACGCCGGAATCATTGGCTGGCAGCCATATGAGCTGGATATCAGTGATTTTGTCAACGCTGGAGAAAACACAATTGAAATACTTGTTTATGGTACGCCGAGAAATCAATTGGGACCGCATTATTATGAAGTACCGGTGGGTATTGCTACACCCTGGAGCTGGAATCAGGCGCCCAGGCATCAGCCGGCAGGAGAAAATTATAGCTTTGTATCCTATGGCTTGATGGAGGATTTTGAAGTAATGGTAGGCGAGGAGCGGCAGGTGATGGCTACGAAGGAATAAAAGATGAAACTAACAGGGATTGGCATTATCCACAAAGGAATCAAGTCACGAAGAATTTAGAATTTGCATGTAGTCCGGAAAAGAACATCGTCATTTCGTGGCATCCTTTGCGAAAGCATTGGAGGCGAGAAATCTCCAATCAAAAGCTCTGCAGCAAAGTCTAATGTAAAACGTCATCCGTACGGAAAACATTAGGCTGGTCTTGCTCAAGTTAAAGATGCGGATTTGCTTTCTTATTTAGCTTTTTCATAATAATTACGAGCCTTTTCCTTTTCTGCAATTTTAGCTATTAATAGCCGCTTGCCTATTTGCATTTGCATATCGTAAACTGCCACCCTGGTGGCTGCCAGAAATACATACACTGCTTCAAGTTGTGTTTTGCCCAGGTTTAAGTATTTCTGAGTAATTGTCACATGCCGGTTCATTTGATTGTGCTCTCACCGCTGATATGAAAAAAGAAAGAATAAAAATTGTAGCTATAAAATTCTAATGCATTTGAAATATCCGAAAAACTTGTCAATTGAAGTGAAATTTTTGTTCAGTTTGTGGTTGATGTAGATGGTTCTATGCATGT
>CAZQEZ010000026.1:0-37865 GCA_964592475.1 uncultured Roseivirgaceae bacterium | reverse complement strand
ACGCCTCATGCCCTCGTCAAGGGAGAAAATGTACCAATTGAATGGACAAATTGGGATGCGGTAGCTCCTACCGGCGGGCTTATTTCCAGTGTAAATGATATGGCGCAATGGGTTATTTTTAATTTGAAAAATGGCATTTGGCAAGGAGATACTGTGCTTAGCCAAGCCTCAAGAAACCTGATTTGGACGCCACACAATAACTATCCGATAGATCATACGGATGATGATTTCGCCACCCACTTCCGTGCGTATGGGCTGGGTTGGGTGCTTTCCGATTATCATGGTAAATTACGGGTAGGCCATAGTGGTGGCTACGATGGCATGATCACTTACGTGCAAATGATACCTGAAGAAGAATTGGGAGTAATCGTGCTCACAAATGGCCTGAAAAGCCCTATAGTAGCTGCAGCAAATCATATCATTGATGCCTATCTTAACCTACCGGAAAAAAACTATTCAGAGCAAATGCTGGAGCGATGGGAAAAGCGAAACAAGCAAGACACCCGCATTGCTGAAAGAAAGGAAGCCAGAATAATGAACACTAAACCTTCGCTGCCGTTGGAAGCTTACACCGGCACTTATTATGCAGACATTTATGGTGACATTACCATAAGCAAAGAGGGCGAAAATTTACATGTAAATTTTGAGCATACTCCCGATTTCGCGGCTACCCTCACCCATTGGCATTATGATGTTTGGCAGATCAACTGGAAAAAACCACTGGCATGGTTTAGCTTTGGCACCGTTAAGTTTCATCTAGATCACGCGCTTGAAGTAGAGGCTTTAAGTTTTGATGTGCCTAACGATGATATTTGGTTTTATGAACTAAAGCCAAAAAAGATAAAATAAGATACTATTATGCCTGACCTTATTGAGGTGAGGTATCATCGTTTTCCATATCTTTATTCTTCTGATCTCGTTGCTCTTGCATTATCGTTTGATAATTATTTAAAATAGAACCCACCAACAGGTTTAGCAATAGAAAAGCAGAAAGGGTAAACCACAAAACATGGTAAACGGTAATGATAGTTTCGTTGGAATGGATTAATCCCATTTCTTTGGCAGTAATCAAATTATATCGAATATCTGTCCAGTCTTCTCCAGTAAGGATCCGAAATAAGGTAAACATAGTTTCTCCCAGCGAACCATAAGGATCGGGTGCTACAGTAGGGGCATTGGGTGCTTTTTCCATATATTCTAGCAAAGTAGCCATAGTAGCAGAGCTGGCCGTTTCAGGATCTGGTAGGCGGAAAAGCGTAACTCCAATGATCGCAAACAAGTACATAAATATAAAGTAAAAAAGCGCATTGTAAGTAAGTGCACTAAAAGACCGGGTGAGTACTGAAACGATCAACTTTATCTCTGGTGCCGTGCGAAATAAACGTAATACCCTAAAAACTCTTAGTACCCGTATAGCCGTGATCATAGCAGCATCAGAAAATAGGGACTCCGGAATAAAGCTTATTAGCACGATAGACAAATCAAACACGTTCCAGCCATCGGAAAAAAAGCTTTTCAGGTTATCTCTGGCAATCCAGCGTAATAGTATTTCTATCGCAAAAATCCAAAGACAAGAATGCTGAATCATTTGGATCGTTTCATTGGTGTAATGCGTTTCTACTCCTATTAATAAGCTATTGAGAATTATAACTGCAATGATGAAAAATTCGAAGGCCTTGGTGGAAATGAATTGTTTTATCTTATCACGCAACATGATTTATATACTTAAACCTAATTAGAAAAAGCATGGTATGGATATTGGGAATTTTGCCGTTAAATTAATCTATAGATACCTTATTTTCAATTAAATTATCTTATTTTTTTAAATAATATAATTAACCTGCTGTAATTCAGGACCTAAATTTTCGCGAGTGAATTATATAAACTATTAAAAAAATCAATATCAATAAACTTACCATTAATAAATAATGAGTTAAATCTTGCGCCGGCCAATTAAGCATTTTAGATGGAATTTTGATAATAGCTAATAGCCCCAAATAAACAGTAGTACCAGTTACAAAAAACCCGAGAATATTTGTATGCCATCGATTCAAATTTTGTACAGGGATTATTTTACCATCATTCAATATAAGCAGTAAGCTAATTGCTGAAAATGGAAGTAATACTCCATTAAAAGCCTGAGCAGTTATAATTAATGAAATGGGATGCACGGAAAAAACCTGAAAAATAAAACCAATAAATAAAATCATGATACCACTGAAGCGAGTAACTTCCTTTTGTTTAGGAAAAAGGCTTTGTAAAGTGAATTGAGCAGCTAAGGGGGCTGTAATGGCTGAGGTAAGACCGGCGGCAAACAAACCAATAGCAAAAAAATTGGCGGCAAAAGAACCCACTGTATTTTTTAATAGGGATTGTACTGCAAAGAAATCCCATTTACCCGTCAATAAAGTACCTACTACCATTATTGCCATGGCTATTAATCCACCTCCAATAACAGCCACTGTCAGGCCAATCCTCATTAGTTTAAGATTCTGTCCGGCTACATTGCTTATACCTGAGCCCAAAAAAAGATTGTAAGGAACAATGGTAGTGCCGATAAGTCCACTTACCAGCAATATACCTTCAGGGGGAATTACCGGCACCAATCCTTTTACAATTTCTTGCACTGACCATGGAATTTGAAACGCCACTATCATAAATACAATTCCCATCACCGCTACCAGTGCTGAAAGCAGTACAGTAAGGAACTTTATTTGCCCAGCCAGTAACAGTAAGCCTGCAAATAATAAGCTTAAATAAAACAAGTATGAAGGCAGCTGGAGTAGTTCCAAGCCGATTTTAGCTCCACTCAGGTTACCAGCTTCGTAGGCAATACAACCGGTCACCACGGCCAATGCAATCAAAAAAGGTACTATTGGTTTATTAGCAAACTTTTGACTAATTGCTTTTCCAATTGGCTTACCTGAGCTGATGGTTATTCTGGCAGCACCTTCTTGCAAAACAAAGCAGCCCACTACCGAGAATACTAAAGCCCATAATAATGAAAATCGATAACCTACGCCAGCAGCCAAGGAAGTAGTAACCGTGCCCGGCCCTATGAATGCAGCCGAAATAAGTGACCAGATTAACAGGGGATAAATTTTTTTCATACAGCTAAAATAAGTAAATATTGCTGATGTTTTCAAAATTTATATATTTGTACTCATCAGCTACCTAAAAAAATAAAATGAACAATTCTTACCTGGCAATTCTAGATATAGGCAAAACCAATAAAAAGGTGCTTATTTATGATCAAAATTTAAAATTAGTTGACGGTACTTATCAAAACTTTAACCAAATTGATCATGGCGATTTCTTATCAGATGATCTCGAAGCTATTTATAATTGGTTTTTAAGTTCGCTGCAAAATTTTGCTCATCAATATTCGATTAAAGCTCTCAGCATAAGCGCGCACGGGGCTACTTTTGTGGCAGTAGATGCAGAGGGTAATCTCTCCATTCCGGAAATATGCTACACTACCGAACCAGGGGAAGATTTTCACCGGGAGTTTTATCAGAAATTTGGTCAAGCTGAAGAGTTGCAAAAAGCCACTGCAACACCCAATTTTATGGCATTACTCAATGTATCCAAAGGCATTTATTATGCTAAAAAGCATTTTCCCGAGGCTTTTAAAGCTACTCGTTATATTCTTAACCTACCGCAATATTTTAGCTTTCGGTTAACAGGTGTTGCCAGTGCCGAACCTACTTATGTTGGCTGTCATTCTTATTTATGGAATTTTGAAAAAAATACCTGGTCGGATGTAGCTAAAAGCCTGGGGATAATGGATAAATTACCTGAAAAAATTGTTAATAGCTGGGAAGTGATCGGACCTATATTACCTACCGTTGCCAAGGCTACCGGTTTATCTAATGAAGTAAAAGTGAATCCCGGCCTACATGACTCTAACGCCTCTCTACTGCCTTATTTATTAAAAATGAAAGAGCCTTTTATTCTTAACAGCACCGGTACCTGGTGTGTGGTAATGAAAGAAGCCGCCCGGGTACAATTTGCACCTGATGAATTAGGTAAAGTGGTTTTTTATAATCTTAATGTTTTCAACAAACCCGTTAAAACGGCTATTTTTCTAGCCGGACTTGAGTTTGAAACCTACACTGATATTTTAAAAAAGCTGAACAAACGAGATGATTTTCCGGAATTTAATCCTGAATTGTATCAACAAATTATCAATGGCAGCAATGAATTTATACTGCCGGGAGTTACTAAGGGTACCGGCCAGTTTCCCGATTCAGAAGCAAGAGTAGTATCAGGTAAAGAGATCTATTCATTGCAAGAAATTCAGTCCGAAACCAATCTTCCCTCTTTTTTTAAAAATTATGAATATGCTTACGCGGTGTTAATATTAAGCCTGGCGATCCAAACCAAAGTAGCGCTAGATCGTACAGGAATTCAGTCTGGCATGCCTATTTTCACTGAAGGCGGCTTCAGAAAAAATACCTCCTATAATAAATTACTAACTGCTTTTTATCCTCAATCGGCAGTATATACTACAGCATTATCAGAGGCTACAGCTTTTGGTGCTGCTATCACAGCTCTGGCCGGACTCACTGATAATAACCCAAAGGATTTACAGCATTTAATTAATATTGATACCAGGCAAATAGCGGCTGTGAAATTGGAAAACCTGGAAAATTATACAAAAAAATTAATGTCATTAATTTAAAATCAAAAAAGCTTATGAAAATCTTCGTTAACCTCTGTATTATAATCATCATTTTAGCTAGTTGTGAAGTTAAAAAAGAAGGAAATAGCAACCAAGATACTTTGGCTACAGAACAAATAGCAACAACTGATAAAATACGCTTATTAATTGACACCGATGCCAACAATGAACTGGACGACCAGCATGCTTTGGCTTACGCACTTTTTAGTGGCGACGTGTTTGATGTGGTTGGAATCACTGTAAACGATACCTACAATGGAAATGGCATAGAGAAACAATACGCGGAGGCATTACGAGTAGCTAAACTTTGCGATGCCTTTCCGGAAGTACCGGTAATTGCGGGTGCAGAAGGCAGTTATCGTGAAATTATAAGTTTTATTGATCAAGAAGAGTACGACGGTAGGGCAGCAGTTAACTTTATCATTGCGCAAGCACAGGAAAGCACTCCTGAAGATCCTCTAATACTACTTCCTATTGGCAAATTAACCAATGTAGCCCTGGCATTAGCCAAAGCACCTGAAATTAAGGATCGAATAAAAGTAGTTTGGCTAGGCAGTAACTACCCCAAGCCAGGAGAATATAATCTTGATAATGACACTACCTCTTTCAATCCGGTAGTCACATCAGGTGTGGCATTTGAAATGGTAACCGTGCGATATAGCGACACCACCGGAACTACACATGTACGGGTAACACCGGATAAAATATTTGAAAATATGCCCGGAGCGGGACCTACCGTAGAAGCGGTTAACGGTAGGCATGGAGGTGAATTTACTACTTTTGGCGACTACTCTGTAAATCTGTTTGAAAAAGCAGAAATGCATGGCAATCCACACTCCCGTTCACTTTTCGATATGGCTGCCGTAGCAATTTTGAAAAACCCGGAATGGGCTGAAAAAACCCTCATACCTACACCTACCCTATTGGGCAATAGTTGGAAACAAAACCCTGATAGTGCGAATACTATTTATATATGGGAAAATTTTGACCGGGATGCCATTTTAAATGACTTTTTTAATACAATGAAAAACTATCAATTACAATAATATGAAAATGAAAACAATCCTTATTTTACTTATCTGCATCTGTCTGTTTCCTCAATGTAATTTAAAGGATGCAAATAAAAACGCCAGAAATGAAGAACATATTCCGGAGGTTTTCGAAGACAAATCCCTTTATGATCGGGATAGCTATCGACGACAAGGCAACCTGGTAGAAGCTTTATTTGAAGAATACTTAAAAGAAGATAGTCAATTGCAATTAAAATTAGAAGACTATCAAAACCTGCTCAAGCATGTAAAGCAGAAGACTCAAAAATATCTCAAATACGCAAGTAATGTTGAAGATTACTATAGTAGTATTTCTAATTATGTAACTTATATATCAGATACGCTGGTAAAAAAATCTACCGAAGCTAAAATAGGCACTGCAAAACAAGAACAGTTTTACTTAAGCAAAGAACAAGCAGCAAAGTACAAAGAATTGCAAGTTTTACAGAATGAAATAGAAGTTTTAATTACACGAATTAAGATTGAAAAAACACTGCAAATAATGCTGGAATATCAAGAAAAAGTTCCATCAATAGCTGCTGAAAATCTGAAAAAGAATTTAGACTCGCTCCATCAATCGTTAAAAAAAGAACTATAAGTATTAATACAAAAAGCTGGCTAACGACCAGCTTTTTACTCACCTAATAAAAACCAACTACTCCTATGAATTTACAACTACTTAATTAACGATTATCAAAATAAGGTGTATATTTTTTCATTACCAAATTGCACTAAAAACACACTTTTATTGATCATATCCTTAGACTTTCTTTCTTCTCCCTTATACACGAGCATTCCCTCGGTGTCATAAACAATTATACTTGTTTCTTCATTAGGCTCTTTAGGTGTTTTTAGAGATTCTAAATAATCCCCAACTAACATTTGCTCCATGGTTATCAATTCTTGTTGATTGATAATTGCCTTTTCAGAGGTTTCATTCTTTTCGGCTTTATCTAAATTTTCTGCACTAACGGCACCACTTAGTAAGGTAATGATTGCCACAATAATTCCTGCTAGTACGATGGTTATTTTAAAAGTTTTCATATTTAAATATTTTTAGTTTCCATTTCATTTACAATGATTGTTATTTTGCCAATAGTGTGCCAAAAACAAAAAATAGCAATAAGAGGGGCTAGAATGGACATTTTGTTATTTTAAAGTGTACGAAAATGTACAGTATTGAACGATTTTCATACAGCATTTATATTAAAAAGTGGTAAATACTTAATGAGGAATGGTTAAAAAAAATTCGTTTAGTCTTTCTTTAAGTCTTCTGGTTTGGTTTTCCAGCGCCGGTGCATCCACGTCCATTGAGCAGGATCTTTTTCAATTAATGTTTCAAGCGATTTAGAAAACCTGGCTGTATTCACTATTTGATCTTGCTCTTTTTTTCCGCTTTTGGCTACGGGCAATGGCGCACATACTGTTACTTGATGCCTGTAATTCGGTTTTTGCCGGATGGCCATAGGAATAACTTTCGCTTTAGTATTCTGTGCTAGCCATGTAGCCCCTATAGGTGTGTAAGCTTTTTTGCCAAAAAAATCAACAAAAACTCCCTTCATTCGCGTTATATCCTGATCTATTAATATAATTACAATTTCTCCTTTGTTGAGCAAGCGCACAACTTTCAGCATGCTATCGCCACTATAAAATATCTTTGCGCCTAATTTAGTCCTGTTTTGCAATAGCAAATCATTAAGTTTGGGATTACGATGCTCACGTACAATTATATTGGTAGGATATTTTAAAGCTAATATTCTTCCCACCAGGTCGAAAGCTCCCATATGACAAGTAAGTACTATTACTCCATTACCTTCTTGATAGGCTTCCTCCAGATGATGCATACCTTCATAATCAATCCAGCGGTGATAATCTTCTTTTTTGCTATAATTGGTTGAAATAAAAAGATCGGCTGCATTGGTGGCAATATTGGCAAACAGATTTTTATTAAAAGCATTGGCCTCTTTCCGGGTCATTTGGGTATCAAAAGCATAGTTGTAGTGAGTAGTAACCAGCGCCCGCTGATCGGGAAAGAGGTGATAAGCAATTAAGCCTAACCTTTTGTACAAGATCAAAGTCCATTTTCTGGGGAAAACCCTAGCCTGCCACAGCAGTAACTTGATAAAAGGATACAACACCGCGTATTTTACCTTTTTGCGGATGGATTTTAGTTTTCTTTTCAACGCGTTTTTTTGCATCATTTATTTAAAAAAATCTCTTTCAATTACGAACTTGCAAAATTATCGAATCTTTTTGTAAAAGGATAAAAATGAAACTAGTGTGTTAAAATAGCGTGAAATACTTAGCGTAGCCGAAAACAGTTAACTATAAACTTTCCGCAATCCCATTTCCAGACCTTCTAATTGGGCAAGCGCCTTCATCCGACCAATACCGCCATATCCGGGATACGTATTCTGGCTAAAATCATCTAGCATTCGAAAACCATGGTCAGGACGCAGTGGTATATCAATATTTGAGAGATTATGCTTCAATCTTCGCTGCTGTTCTTTGATTAATACCAACATCACCTCCCCTAAATCAACATCTCCGTGCAGATGATTTGCTTCCATAAATGAGCCATATTCTAAGAATTTTATATTTCGCAAATGAATAAAATTAATTCGGTGTGCAACTTCCTTGGCAATTGTTGGTACTTGGTTATCGGCCCTGGCACCTAGTGAACCACTGCAAAAAGCAATGCCATTACTGGGAGAATCTACCATAGCAATTATGGCTTTTAAGTCAGACAGTGTACTTACCACACGTGGCAGACCTAAAACTGAAAATGGGGGATCATCAGGGTGAATGGCCATTTGTATGCCTTCTGCTTTCGCTATAGGAATGATTTGGTTGAGAAAGTAATGTAAATTATCCCGCATTTGCGATACATCTACATTTTGATATTTTAATAAAGCCTGCTGAAATTCTTCCATGCTTATGGTTTTTGAAGTTCCAGGTAAAACTCCCATCAAAGTTTGCCGCAAACGCTCTTTCCCTTTATCACTCAAATCATTAAAAACAAAAGCCGCCTTTTCCTTTATTTCAGAAGAATATTCCTGCGATGCTCCTTGTCTTTTAAGTATAAATAAATCAAATGCCACAAGTTGAATAAAATCAAAACAGACCGTTTCTTTTCCATCCGGCAATTGACAATGATAGTTCGTCCGCACCCAATCAAGCACCGGCATAAAATTATAGCATACAATCCTGATGCCTGCCTGGCCAAGATTCTGCAATGTTTTTATATACTTTTCAATGTATTTATCCCGCTCCGGTAGCCCACACTTAATACTGTCATGCACATTCACACTTTCCACCACTTGCCATCCATAAGGAAAACCGGCAGTTTCAATCATTGCTTTACGCTCTTCGATGGCTTCTAATTGCCAAACCTCACCTACCGGAATTTGTAACAAAGAGGTAACAATTCCTTCCACTTCCATCTGCCGGATACCAGAAAGTTTTACCGGGTCATCAGGCCCAAACCAGCGCCAGGTTTTGATGAATTTCATATTACTTTTCTGTTTTCCATTGCTGATAGAATTGAGCAATACCGGCTTCTTCAGTATCTCCTTTGTGCACCAACACCCTGTATTTTAAACGAATAGTATCGCCTTTGCTTATACTTATCGAGTCTTCATTCTCTGGCCAGTACATGGGTGTGGGTGAGAAAAAACCATAATCACGCGTGAACCAGGGTGCCGGAAACCATTTATTTTCCGGGTGCTGTAGAATTGCAATTCCCTCTTTTGCTTCTCCCCTAATTCCGTAATAATCCATCCAGGGGGATGATTTGCCAAAAGTTGCTTTCTCGCCTTTATCACCTTCGGCATTTACCATGGTTCCCCCATTAATCACGGCCAGGTCTGGATCTACGCGTACGCTAAACAGTGAGTGGTTGGTTTTTTCGATGGTCACATCCATCAGCATTTGCATGCGAATGGCAAAATCGAGTTGATAAACCCCATCTTCGGGAGCAGAAATGGTAATCTTTCTTATGTCTTTTATTGGCGCCTCGGCACCAGGTCTGGTCCAGATACATTCATCTTTAAGTACAATTTTATCACCGGTAGCTTCAGTAATTTCTGCTCTCAAAGAAATAATTTGTCCCCGGTCCAATCCTTCCTGCCAGTAATTACCGCCATTTACTTTATCACAACCAAAAAAAAGAGAACTGTGATGGGGGTACTGTCCATTGCGCATGGAGGTAACAGTAGCACCGGAAGGGCCATTGACCGGAAAGAAAAACGGGTATTTTTCCGTTGGGGAAAAAATGTAGCTGGTGAAAAACTTGTTGCCAATATAAACATCAATTTGATCACCTTTTTTTTCGGCTTTTAATTTTGGTTGGGCTTGTACAGTGTTTATTAAAAGAAAAAAAGTGATTAGAAGCAGGTAAAATTTTTTCATGATTAGATTTGTTGATCAAAGGTTTTATAATTGGTATTAATTTTCAGCTTCTCGTAATTGAAATAGGAAAAGCCACTAATAACACAATCGAATAATATTTGTGATAGTGTTATGCACAAATTACATTTTTATCATTATCAATTCACTTCCTTTTTCTAGGTTTTAAAAAAAGCAGGAAGTCAACTTACACAATCTATTGCGTAAATTTAATAATTTATGGTTGATTAGCAACCGGCACGCGCGAAGAAGATTGCCTTAGGATCAAAGAAGTTTTCAGTACCAGGTTTTGAGATTGGATAGCAACATTACCATCCTGGTTTTGCAGTACTTGCCGGGCAGCCATTCTACCCATTTCCCCAGCCGGATGGCTTACGGTACTCAGCGCCGGTTCGATAATAGAAGCAACGGGGTCGTCGTTAAAGCCAATGATGGCAACTTCTTCCGGCACTTTCCACTGAACGCTTTTAGCATATTGAATAGCACTTACCGCTGTAGTGTCATTAGCAGCAAAGATACCATCAACTCGCGTTGACCCATCATACAATTTTTTTGCCACTTGAAAGCCTCCATCCGCATTTAAATCATTCAGGTTATGGATCAGCGAATTGTCAATTGGCAAATGGTGCTCTTTCAATGCTTGTGAATATCCTTTTTGTCTTTCAGCGTAAACATTGCGTTGCTGTGATCCTCCAATATGGCCTATTCTTTTACAACCTTGCGCTATTAAATGCTTAGTGGCTTTGTATCCTGCTGTAAAATTATCAATAACCACCTTGTCGGAATTGAGGTTTTGAGGCACCCTATCTACAAAAACAACTGGTATATTATGCTTCCTGAAAGGCTGAAAATGATCAAAATTTTGCGTATCAATAGCCAGGGATGTGATTAGACCTGATACTCTGCTGGCATAAATTGCCTGGGCATTGGCAACTTCCTGATCATACGAATCACGCGATTGAGAAATAATCACCCTGAAACCTTCTTTATTGGCCTCTGCTTCTATACCGCTTATTAAAGAAGCTATGAAAGGTCGATTGATCAAAGGCACGATCACCCCAATGGTATTAGTTTTTTTATTGCGTAAACTGGCTGCCAAAAAGTTTTGTTGATAACCTCTCATTTGCGCCAGGTTTTTTACTTTCTCTTTAGTAGCCTTGCCAATGCTATGGTGATCCTGCAAAGCACGAGATACCGTAGATGGAGAAACTTTAAGTTCTCTTGCCAGTTCGTAAATTGTTACTTCCTTGCCATCCATAATTACAAATATGTTGAAAAAAAGGCAGGTTTAAGCAATCGGTTGTGTAAATATTGATTAATTTAAAGGCATTAAATTTTTTAAAATATGGCAAATAATAATAAGGTAGCAATAATAACAGGAGGCGGTAGTGGTCTGGGGCTTGCAATCGCAGAAAAAATGGTGGCTGAAAACATCCAAACCATTATTATTGGCAGAAATGAAGCTAAAATGATACAAGCTTGCACAAAAATGGGCGATTTGTGTTCTTACCTGATTTGCGACCTGGCTCACCTGGAAGCTATTCCTGAATTGGTAAAAACAGTAAAGGAAGATTTCGGCGGCATAGATATTTTAGTCAATAATGCAGGAGTGCACCTGAAAAAACCTATAACAGAAGTAACTGACCAGGAATTTGAAAATATTATTAAAGTGAACCTAACCGCGGTTTTTGCACTTTCACGAGAGGTAGCCAAAGTTATGTTGCAACAAGGAAGAGGCAGTATTCTTAACATTAGTTCTATGGCTGCCCAGTACGGAATTCCGCAGGTAATTGCTTATACAGCCGCTAAAACAGGGGTAGAGGGCATGACCAGGGCTATGGCTGTAGAACTATCTCCGGGAGGCGTACGGGTTAATTGTTTGGCACCAGGGTTTATTGAAACTGAAATGTCGGCTAAAGCATTGAATAGTGATCCGGAGAGAAAAAATAAAGTATTGGGTCGAACTCCAATGGGAAAACTTGGAACTCCTTTAGAGGTAGCTGAAGCAGCATTTTATCTCTGCTCCGACAATGCCAGTTATTTAACTGGCGTTATTTTACCTGTTGACGGAGGCAATTCTATCGGATTTTAGTTATTTTTCGATTATCAGTCACCTTTTTTATCACCAGTGAAATTTGTATTTAAGGTAAAAGTTTATCGCCAAGCTACTATTGCCCTTTACAATTCCAAAACCAGGTACTGAATACACATCAAATAATTCAAAAGTGTCTCTGGAAAGCATACTGCGATAGCGAAATATCCAACCCAAATAAAGGTCAGCAAACAATTTACCTTCGGTACCCAGTACTATTTCAAACCAGCTGGCTTCCAAATTTTCTCTGGTAGGAATTTTGTTTTCTTCATTGGCCCAAAGAAGGCTTTCGATCCGATATATGCCTTCATCTTCAAATTGGGATATTGCATATCGTCCACCAATATACAGGGAAGTTCGGGCATCAGCTAAAATTGTAAAATCAATACCTGTGCGTCCATACATGCCTTCCGAACGGTAACTGCCGTTTCTGATAGCAGACTCGGGCTGCAATAAACCATAGCCTGCCTCCCCTACTACCCGGAAACGCCTGGACAAGGTAATCTCTGCACCACCTTCATATTTGGTATCATCACTGAGGAGCAGGCTTGCAAACTTTAAATAATCTATAAAAACACCAAAGCCATTAGAAATGGTAGAGTCACTTACCAAAGATCTTTTTTCCTCAGGTTTTTGCTTTTTTTTGTCTTGGGTGGTGTCAGCGTGATTGGTCAATGTATCTTGCTGCAGTGTATCCGATAAAACCTGCTTGGTAGTATCCCCCACATTGGAATTATAAATAGAATCTTGCTTTAGCATCAAACTATCTTCTTGATGTGGAGAAGGAACTTGCTGCATCAGACTATCTTGCTGCATTTGCAAAGTATCTTGCCCGGGCAGGCTATCAACAGGCACTTGAGCTTTTGCAGTAGCGACAAAAATTAAAAATAACAGAAAATTAAAAATATACTTGAAGAGTAACCGCATTGCTTAATTTTTCCTGATTGATATTTAGAGTGGCAATTGAATCAAAAGTCGATAATACTATATGTAACCCATCAGCCTGATATTTAATAAAATCATTTTGATTTATTAATTCTAGATCATACTTAAAGGCTATCTGATCACGAAAGGTACCGCCCGGATTATCACTATCCTCATCGGGATAACTGCTATAAACGATATCAAAGTAACTGGAGTCAGCCTTAAAATTTAGTGGCAATTTAAATACTCGCAAGGTATCGCTATAGAGCTCTTCACTAATACTTTCGGCTACTATACCGTTGATACTATCGATTGTAACTTCTGCTGCAGATCGGCTGGTTTTATAATTAAAACCTAAATTGACAAATGGGTCATTTTCTATTGGTCCACAGTCATTACATGTATCACAAGCTACTGTTGCTATTATTAAACTAATAAAAATTAGCTGATATTTCATATATTATATCTTGTACTGCAAAGATAACGAAGTATATGCCATTTATTTTTATAGGTAAAAGAAGAAATACGATGGAGCAGCAAATTTTAGCATGAAAGACTGGTACAATCTCCTATCTTTCATGCTAATCTTGGTCATGTAGAATATAAAAAATAGTTAACCTGAAAAAGTAACGTCCAGTATTTTATAACATTCTCAAACTATAATTTGGTGCTTCTCTGGTAATGGTAATATCATGAGGGTGACTCTCTCTAACGCCAGCTGCCGATATTTTCACAAAACGAGCTTGCTGAAGGTCTTCGATATTGGCCGCACCACAATAACCCATTCCGGCTTTGAGTCCTCCTACCATTTGATAAATTACTTCCGACACCATGCCCTTGTAAGGCACTCTTCCGGAAATTCCTTCCGGTACCAGTTTACTAATATCGTCTTCTACATCTTGAAAATAGCGATCTTTCGAGCCTTCTTCCATAGCTTCCAGGGATCCCATGCCCCTGTAAGTTTTAAACTTACGACCTTCATAAATGATCATTTCCCCGGGAGCTTCTTCTGTTCCGGCCAACAGAGAACCTATCATTACGCTATCTGCACCTCCAGCAATAGCTTTTACAATATCGCCGGAAAAACGAATGCCACCATCGGCAATTACAGGTACACCTGATCCTTGTATTGCATTTGCGCACTCCACTATAGCCGAAAGTTGGGGTACGCCTACCCCGGCCACTACGCGAGTGGTACATATACTACCCGGACCCACACCTACTTTTACTGCATCCGCGCCAGCATCTACCAGCATGGTAGCAGCATCAGCAGTAGCGATGTTACCTACAATTACTTCTAGGTTAGGATATGATTTTTTTACTTCTTTTAGCTGTTCTATTACCCCTTTTGAATGACCATGAGCTGTATCAATACTAATTACATCTACGCCAGCGTTTTTTAATGCTTCTATTCTTTCCAATATATCCGGGGTAACACCAACCGCGGCACCCACCCTAAGCCGACCAAACTCATCTTTGCAGGCATTTGGCCTATCTTTATTTTTAAGAATGTCTTTATAAGTAATTAAACCGGATAGAATTCCATCTTTATTGATAATAGGCAGCTTCTCTATTTTATATAATTGTAATATTTCTTCCGCCTCATTTAAATTAATACCAATACTGGCGGTCACCAGATTTTCCTTGGTCATTAACGTCTCTACCGGTTCATTTAAATCTTTTTGAAACCGCAAATCTCGATTAGTTACGATTCCAATCAATTTTCCCTCACCATTTACAACTGGAATACCTCCAATTTTGAATTCCCGCATGATGTTTACAGCATCGCCGGCAGTTGAGTTGATATCTAGCGTAATGGGATCCAGAATCATTCCACTTTGCGAGCGCTTTACTTTTCGCACCTGCTCGGCTTGTTTTTCACGGCTCATGTTTTTATGAATAAACCCGATGCCCCCTTCCAATGCCATGGCGATTGCCAGATGCACTTCAGTAACAGTGTCCATCGCGGCCGAAGATAAAGGCACATTTAATTTAATGTTTCGGGTTATTTTAGTGGCAGTATTTACTTCTCTGGGTAATACTTGCGAAAAGGCCGGTAGCAACAATACATCATCATATGTAAGTGCTTCGTAGGCAAATTTGGTGTTGTCTAAAGACATAGTGCAAATAAATTAATTTCGGTTGATTATTTGCGATGCAAAAATAACCTGTATGCCTCAATTTAACTAATCAATTGCACAACTTTATTTTAAAGGTGCAAATCACTTTGTTTTGTTTAATGAATAATTGAACAAAATAGCAGGCAAACAGACAATCCACTTCACAATTAAATACTAAAAACCCCTGCCTGTATTAAAATAGACACAATTATTACCGCAAATAACACGCTGCAATTTTTATCAAATAAAATTATTTAAAATTTTTTAACATTTCTGCAAACAATTACTTAGAACAAAATTGTTTAATGGTTTAATTAAAAAACTAAACAAAATAAAAACGATTATGAATTTCTTATTTGCAGACATTGTCAAAATTCCGGTAGACGATCCGGTGGCATTCACATTTTTCACAGGTTACATGGCTTTATTTGCTGCTGCAGTATTTTTCTTTATGGAAAGATCTCAAGTAAGCAAAAAATGGAAGATATCGTTGCTTATCTCCGGTTTAATTACCGGTATTGCTGCAGTGCATTATTTTTATATGCGCGACTATTACACTGCTTCAGGTAACAATCCAACAGCACTTCGATACATTGACTGGACTTTAACAGTACCATTGATGTGTGTTGAGTTCTATTTATTGTTGAGACCTGCAGGTGCAAAGGTGGGACTCATGTGGAAGTTGATAATAGCAGCAGTATGGATGCTGGTAGCCGGTTACGTAGGAGAAGCTTTTTCTGATGGCAGTACTGCCCATTCAGTAATTTGGGGTGTGATATCAACTTTGGGTTATATATATATTTTATATACTGCCTGGTTTGGTGAGGTTAAAGAATTGGCAGCGAAAAACTCATCTCCTGCTGTGCAGAAGGGTATAAGAGCTTTAGCCTGGTTTGTACTTGTGGGCTGGGCTATTTACCCTATCGGTTATATGGCTATGCCTGGCGGATGGTTAAGTCCTGATGGGTTAGGATTATTAACATCATCTGACATGGACCTTATTTATAACTTGGGGGATGCAGTGAATAAAATCGGCTTTGGCCTGGTAGTTTACTCAATCGCGATAAAAGAGACTAAAAAAGAAGAGGAAGCAGTAACTGCTTAAACTTTAATAAATTTGCCATGTATATTTATAGCAGCCTGTTGTCAATTATTTGGTCAGCGAGCTGCTATTTATTTAATATATAATGAAAATGGAAAACAAACCTTTTTATCAGCAAACCCTCACTTTATTTGACTCTGTTGCTAAGCATGATTTTAATACTTTAGCTGATTTATGTGACGACGACTATGGCATAGTGGATTTAAATGAGGAAGGAAAAAATGAAATTATTCGCACCCGAGAGGAGTGGGAAAATTGGTTTAAAACATTATTTGCCCGGCTTGACAACATGCAGGCAAAAACCTGGACCGAAGTAACTAATTATGAAGCAGTAAAAGAAGAAAAGTTAGGCTATAGCGTGGTAGATTTTGACCAACTATTTGAAGTAGGAGGAAAAAAGCTTCGATTTAGTTGTATAACTACAATCATCTGGAAAAATACAGATAATGGCTGGAAAGAAGCTCGCTATCATAGTTCGCTGATAGGCGTGAAAGAAGAAAAATAAACTGGCAGGCTGCTATAGCTAAAAAAAGGTTTGGTGCATTTACACCAAACCTTTAAAGTAAAAACTATGAGAGTTATTATTTTAATCTACATTATCATGTAAAAATTTATTGTTGCCTAGCAATTCATTATCATCGTTTAGATTATATCGGCTTACATTTTTTTCATTGCTTGGAGTCACATCTCTAAGTTTATATTTCTTACGTATGTATGCCGGAACTTCAAGTTTTTGTTTGAAATCCTGATCGTTCATTTCATTTGATTTCAGACTTCCAAGCTTCTGTTTTCTTTCGTCGGCTTGTTGGCGCAAAAGTTGTTTCTTTTCGTCAAGTTCATTGAAAGGGCCCTTTTCCTCTTCGTTAGAATTTTCAATTATTTCATATTCACCTCCCAATTTGCTAAAATAATTTTCCTCTTCCTGAGGTTCTTTATTTTCAGGCTTTTCGAAAGAATAATTCTGCTCCTGATTTTTTCTGCCTTTGCTTCTCTGCACTTCATATTCGTCAAATAAGCTTATTTGTCTGTTACTTTCCAGGTCAATCACTCGTTTTTTATCTTCCAAATGCTTAACAGGCTTTACTTCCTCGCCGTCAAAACCAGTTGCTATGATGGTAACCCGAATACTCTCGTGCAAATCAGGGTCAATACCGTGACCAAATATCACCTCACCTTCTTCTCCGGCTTTATCCTGAATGTACTCGATTATTTCCGTCAATTCATCCATTTGTAATTCAGCCTCATCTCCTGAGATGATAGAAAGTAATAGTTTTTCAGCGCCGTGAATATCCCTTGAATTGAGCAACGGACTGGAAATAGCCTCTTCTGCCGCTCTTATTGCCCTATTTTCACCTTCGGCTTCGGCCGATCCCATTACCGATGCCCCACTATTGTGCATTACGGTTTTTACATCTTGAAAATCGACGTTTACATAACCAGGCACTGTAATGATTTCAGCTATACCTTTTGCGGCGGTGGTTAAAATATTATCTGCTTGGGCAAAAGCAGCTCTGATGGGCAAATTGCCATATATTTCCCTTAGCTTATCATTGAGAATAACCAAAACCGAGTCGCAGTTTTCGCGTAATTCATTAATTCCTTGTTGAGCTGCTGTAGTTTTCTTTTTACCTTCAAAGGCAAACGGAGCCGTTACAATACCTACGGTAAGTATATCCAGTTCTTTTGCCACTTTGGCGATTACCGGGGCTGCTCCGGTACCAGTACCGCCACCCATACCAGCGGTAATAAATACCATCCTGGTATCGTCGCTAAGCAAATCCCTGATTTCTTCCTTGCTTTCCAGCGCAGCGTTTCTGCCCTTTTCAGGATTGGCACCAGCCCCTAGCCCACTGGTCAAATTTACCCCGATCTGCAACCGGTTGGGAACCGGGCTGCTTTTCAATGCCTGGGCATCGGTATTGCAAACTACAAATTCTACATCACGAATTCCCTGGTTAAACATGTGGTTTACGGCGTTGCTTCCGCCACCACCCACGCCAATCACCTTAATGATCGACTTATTAATTTTTTGAATGTCGAATTGATAAGCGTTATCTCCCATAGTTGTATATTTTATGATGGCAATTTTCTAATTTTATCTCTTATATTTTTTATCATTCTTTTCATGAATCGTTGAATCGGTCAATTGAGCAGCTTACTATTTTTTTCCTGAAAGAAATATTTGCCTCAATCCTTAACCTCATCTCCAAAATAAACTTCATGGTTTCTTACCTGATTATAAACGTCATTTGGCTATAGTGCATCGGTCATTTAATAATCCTGATTATCATCCACATCATCAATCAATAGACCTTTGGTACGATCAATAATTTTCTTAAAAAAATCACCCCCGCCGGCCTTTCTTGTTTTTAATTTATGTGCTTGATCACCCCTTTGCAGGTAGCGATTTTCCCTATCATCCAGTGCCCTGAAACCGGAGAGCACTAAACCAACCGAGGTAGCATACATCGGACTTTTCACACTTTCCACTTTACTTTTGCCCAGGTGTTCATTAGGATATCCGATACGGCAATCCATGCCTGTCATATATTCAAAAAGTTGCTTAGAAAACTGTAATTGGGCACCACCACCGGTTATTACTATGCCGCCTGCTATTCGATTTTCAAACCCGGATGTTATAATTTCGGTGTGAACGAGCTCTATAATTTCTTCCATTCTGGCTTCTATTATGTAGGCCAGATTTTTAATAGAAATTTCTTTAGGCGCACGATGGCGTAGGCCCGGAATAGACACTATTTCATTGGGGTTGGCTTCCTCAGCTATGGCTTTACCAAATTTGGTTTTCAGTGTTTCGGCCTGGTGTTGCATTACCATGCATCCCTGCTTTATATCACTGGTAATAATATTGCCGCCAAAGGGTATTACTGCGGTATGCCTAATAATATTTTCATGGAAAATAGCTATATCGGTTGTGCCGCCACCTATGTCCACCAGGCAAACACCAGCTTCTTTTTCCTCTTCACTGAGTACTGCCAGGCTAGATGAGAGAGGTTCCAGGATCAGGTTTTCAATTTCTAACCCAGCCCTTCGCACACACTTATTCACATTATTGATGGCATTGGTTTGTGCGGTGATGATATGAAAATCGGCTTCTAGTTTCACTCCTGACATACCCACCGGATCGCGTATGCCATCTTCATAATCTACCATATAGTCTTGAGGCATCACGTGAATAATTTCGCTACCTGGCGGTATCACAATGCGGTACATATCGTTAGTAAGGCGGTTTACATCCTCTACCGTAATTTCATCATCGCTACTATCGCGGGTAATGCTGCCATGATGAACCATACTTCGGATATGCTGACCAGCTATACCTACATTTACCACCCTTACATTGATGCCCGACTGATTTTCAGCTTCCATCACTGCTTTTTCAATGCCTTGAATGGTTTTGTCGATATTGGTGACGATACCTCGTATAACCCCATCTGACAAAGACTTGCCCATGCCCAATACTTCCAGTTTATCGTACTCATTTTTTCTTCCAACTACTGCACAAATTTTCGTCGTACCGATGTCTAAGCCTACTACTATTTTTTCTTTTGACATAATTTTAAAAATTACTCACAAATAATCTGATCCTTAAAATTTACATTCACTTTTTTATAGTGATTCCACCCTTTGTAGGGTAGTATTTGTTTAAAAAATATATCTAGTTTGTTAAATTTTTCATCCAATTTTTCCGCTCTGCCAAAATAGATTTCTTGCTTTCCTATTTGCGGGTACATCGTAATGTTGCCCAGGCGATCCAATGATATTTCAGCAATTTGCGCCTGCCACCAATTGTTGGTTTGCAGGTATTTTAAAAGCTTTAGCAGGTCATCACCTTTGTTTTTCTCGGTGAGCCCTTCTTCAATTATCCTTTCGCTCAACTGGCCCTTAACTATAATTACCCTTGCCGTATATCTATCAGATACCGGTAAAATTTCTCCATGCTCACTAATGTAGGCATCCGGAGCATAAGGTCTTACGATTCTTGCTATAGGCCTATTTTGCACAACCTTTACCACCAGGTTACCTTTCAAGTCCTTATACACTTCTGCATCCTCTACATATATATGGTTCGTTACCTCCTGCTCAATTTTCTTAAGTGGTAGTTTGTACAATGGTGCTCCAATAATTTGCTTATTGCCATTTTGAGTTATCAAAGCAACCAGATCCTGTTCATTGATGAAATGATTTTCCAATTGATTATCAATTTCAACGGCGATATTGTTGCATAGCTTATCATGTTGGTTGCGCTCTACAAAGCCAATCAGTAAAAACATAATGATGCCCATCAGCGCCACGGTTATTGGCTTTTTCGCGTTTGGTAATTTTATGTCTTTTATTTTTTTCATCGCTCCAGCAAACTATTTTTTATTGGTTCTACTAACCTGTCAATATCACCGGCCCCAATAGTGGCCAGTAATTCCGGTGATTCTTTTCTTACCCATTCTTGTAATTCTTCTTTACTCAATAATTGCTTATCCTTTAATGGAACCTGCTCCAGCAATGCCGCAGATGTAACACCTTCAATGGGCAACTCACGAGCAGGATAAATTTCGAGAAGCACTAATCGATCTACTTTGCTTAAACTCTGGGCAAAAGAATCGGAAAAGTCGCGTGTTCTACTGTACAAATGAGGCTGAAAAATCGCCGTAAATTTTTTACTCGGATATAGTGATTTAACCGATTTAATAAATACTTCCAATTCACTTGGGTGGTGGGCGTAATCATCAATAAAAATAAACTTATCGTTTCGTAATATGTATTGAAACCGTCTTTTTACCCCTTCAAAAGTTGTCAAAGATTCCTTAATAGCTTCAGGAGAGACTTTACAAGCCAAAGCAGCGGTAATAGCCGCCACGGCATTTTCTACATTATGAAATCCGGGTACTAATAATTGCAAATTAGCAATAGTGGCATTGGGGCCTTTATAATCAAATACAAAGCAGCCATTCTCAATCCTGATATTGTCTGCCCGTGCTTGTGCTTCACCGTCGCCATAGCTGGTCATTTTAATACCTGTCCTGATTTCAAATCCTTCGGTTAGATTGCTTTTCAAAATAAGGTTACCATTATCAGGCAGTCTTTCGGAAAAATCCTGAAATGATTTTTTTACGGCTTCATTATCACCATATACATCCAGGTGATCAGGATCTGCAGAGGTAATAATGGCTAAATCAGGATGTAACTGATGAAAAGAACGATCGTATTCATCAGCTTCACAAATAAATATTGTTTTAAGACCAGGCTTTCCTTTTATTAGCAAATTACTATCATAATTGGACATGATACCTCCTACAAAAGCCGCTACTGATGGTTTATTATCGTAAAAAATATGAGACAGCATAGCAGTAGTAGTTGTTTTGCCGTGAGTTCCTGCTACACATATTGCATACCCTTGCGACGTTATCTCACCCAATACCTGAGCTCGCTTTTGAAGGTCATAACCTTTTTCAATAAAAAATTGCCACTGAGGATGGTCTTTGGGGATGGCGGGAGTAATTACTACCAGTACCTTTTGCTGATCAGCCATTACAAAATCCGGGATAGCCGTTATTTTTTCATTAAAGCTAATGTCAATTCCCTCAGCTTGTAGCTGTTTGGTTAGATCTGATGGCGTTCTGTCATATCCTGCCACTTTGTGGCCAGCATGCACGAACCAGCGAGCCAAAGCACTCATGCCTATACCACCAATGCCTAGAAAATAAACGATATGTTTTTCGGCTATATTCAACCTATTTATTTATTAATTTAATTATTTCCTCTACTATTTCAGTGGCTGCATTTGGTTTAGCCATTGCAGCTATATTATTTTTTAATTTATTTTGCTCTTCTTTATTATTTAGCAATTTCAAAGCTTCAACAGCAAGGTTTTCCTTTGCATCTTTATCGGCTACCATCCAGGCTGCATCTTTTTCTACCAGCGCCATCGCGTTTTTCGTTTGATGGTCTTCCGTTACATTGGGGGAAGGTATAAAAATAACCGGTTGCTGAGCCAATGCTAATTCCGAAACAGATAATGCACCAGCTCTCGATATTACCACTTCTGCTGCAGCATACGCCATATCCATTTCTTTTAAAAATTCATACAAGCGGATATTTTTTAATTGATCGCTGGTAAGTTGTTTTTTAATATCTTCATAATATGCCCTGCCGGTTTGCCAAATTAGTTGTACTCCGGCAACTAGCAATTGATCCACTTTTGCTAGCACGCTTTCATTAATAGTACGAGCTCCCAAGCTTCCACCCATGATAAAAAGTACAGGTTTATTTTCATCCAATTGGAAAAAACTTAATGCTTTTTGCTTTTTACTTTCTACTGATATAATGTCTTTCCTTACCGGATTGCCTGTGAATACAATTTTTTCAGTGGGGAAAAAGCGATCCATTTTGTCGTGAGCCACGCAAATTTTATCTACACGACGAGCCAGTAATTTATTAGTTATGCCCGGGTAAGAGTTTTGCTCCTGTATCAGACAAGGAATGCCTTTACCCGCGGCCCGATATAGCAATGGCCCACTGGCATATCCCCCAACACCTACGACGGCATCAGGCTTAAATTTCTTGATTATTTTGCCGGCTTTACTTAAGCTAGTCAATAATTTTATGGGGAAAGAAAAATTATCGGCCGTTATTCTTCGCTGTATGCCGCTTATCCACAAGCCTTCAATAGGATAGCCGGCTTGAGGTACTTTTTCCATCTCCATTCTGCCTTTTGCACCTACAAACATAATCTCGCTACCGGGATATAGCTCCTTAAACTTGTCAGCAATGGCAATGGCAGGATAGATGTGGCCTCCTGTGCCTCCTCCGCTAATGATAATTCGATATGTTTTGTTCTTTTCGATAATCTTTATTATTTATTAAGCTGCTTTAGCTACGCTATTTTTTTCTATATCAAAATTGTGTTCATTTTCTGTTTGACGACTCACACTCAATATTATTCCCAATGAAATACCTGTAAATAGTAATGAAGTACCGCCCATGCTTACCATTGGCAGTGGCAAACCGGTAATGGGTCCTAACCCTACTACTACCGCCATATTGATTATCGCCTGTAGTACAATAGCAAAACTTAGACCTGCTGCTAATAAACCACCAAAGGCACGATCGCTTTTGGCAGCAATTCGCATACCCCGGTATAGCAGTATGAGGTATAGCAAAACTATAATGCTACCACCCGCTAAGCCGTATTCTTCTACTATGATAGCATAAATGAAGTCGTCGTAAGAATTGGGCAATATATTTCTTTGTTTGCTCAATCCGGGTCCTTTGCCAAATACTCCGCCGGAAGCTATAGCAATATAGCTTTGCTTGGCCTGAAATGGAATTTCTTTCGGATTTACAAAATCCTCTACTCTTTGCACTACAGTGGAGCCCCTTTGACCAAAAGAAAAGGCTATACTCCCGGCAAGCACTCCTACAATTACCAGCATCACCAAATATTTAATTGGCACCCTGCCAATGAATAATATTAGCAAGCAAGTGGCTAGTAGCAGGGCAGCATTAGAAAAGTTTGTCATGGCAATGAGACCACAAATCAAGCCACACCAAATGAGTATAGGAATAAGTGTTTCTCTCAAATCTCCTATTCGCTGCTGACGCTTTGATAACATACTTGCCAGGCTGGCAATCAATGCTAATTTTGCCAGATCACTGGGTTGAAAGGCCTGATTGATAAAAGGAATTTCTATAGAACGGGTAGCTTGGTTGTAATCGATACCAAACTTCCAGGTAATAAAAAGTAAGGGTACCGAAAGCCAAAGTGCAAGCCGCGACAATGTGCTGTAGTAGCGATAATCAATACGATGAGCAAACCACATGGCGAAAAAGCTGAGCCCTACCAACATGGTATGTTTAAATAAATAATGCTCGGTATTGCCTGCTCTAAACTTGTAAGCCAAAGATCCGGTAGCGCTGTACACTACTAATATGCTGAGTACAGACAATGAAAAAGCCACGAACCAGATAATGGGGTCGCCTTTAAAATTTTTATATATCCATTCCTTTTTCATCATCAGCTTTTTTCCTTTTCTTGTTTGAAATTGAGTACTGCCTGCCGGAATTGATTTCCCCTGTCTTCATAATTTTTAAATAGATCAAAGCTGGCACAAGCTGGCGAAAGTAATACAGTATCACTCGCGTTGGCTAACTGAAAAGCTTTTACTATAGCCTCTTCTGTACTGGTTGTTTCTTCAATTTGGTTTACAATGCTGCCAAAAAAATCTTTAAGTTTACCATTATCTTTGCCCAGGCATACCAAAGCTTTTACTTTATTAGCTACCAATTCTTTTATTTGATGATAATCATTTCCCTTATCCTGGCCGCCGGCAATCCATACCAATGGATTATTAAAACTTTCTAAAGCATAGTAAACTGCATCTACATTGGTAGCCTTTGAGTCATTGATGAATTCTACCTGATCAATCACAGCTATTTTCTCCATGCGATGAGGCACGTTAACAAAGTTTTTCATTGCCTCCACAACAGCTTCAGGATTGGCTCCGGCTTGTAATGCGATGGCTACCGCTGCCATTACATTTACATAGTTGTGGTTGCCCTGCAAAGGCACTTTCTCAACGGGTATTTGATATTCTATACCAGGTAAACTAAAATGTAAAATCCCATTTGACATCCACGAACCTGTTTTAACCGGTTGATTTATTGAAATGGGTAACTTCAAGGGTGCAACATTTCTCTTGCTTACTTCGCGATTTAAAACTTCTGTCCCTTGAAAATATATAAATACATTATCAGCTGTCATATTTCTTAAGATGCTGAACTTCGAATTTACATAAGTAGGAAAATGATAATTATAGCGGTCCAAATGATCGGGGGTGATATTTAAAATTACGGCCACATCGGCTTTGAACTGCAACATATTATCCAATTGAAAACTACTAGCTTCTATTATATACCAGTGATGGCTAGTATTCATTACCTGGCGAGCAAGGCTAGTTCCTACATTACCCGCCAATCCTACATCAAGACCCGCTTCTTTCATTAAGTGATAAGTAAGCAGTGTAGTAGTAGTTTTGCCATTGGTGCCGGTAATCAACACCATTCTGCTATGGCGGGCATACCGAAAACCAAATTCTAATTCGCCAATTACTTCGATTTGCCTGGCTTTTGCTTTTTGTATTAATGCAATATCGTCAGGTATTCCCGGACTTTTGACAATCAAATCACTTTTCAGGATTATGATTTCATCATGATTTCCCTCTTCAAAATCTAAATTATTATCCTGTAGTTCTTTTCTATAATGATCTTTAATTTCATTTTTATCAGAAACAAACACACCATAGCCATGCGCACGTGCCAATAAGGCCGCACCTACTCCGCTTTCTCCAGCTCCCAATATGGCTATATTCTTTTGTTGCATTTATTATCTTACTTTTAATGTTGCCAAAGTAAAAATGGCCAGTAAAATACCGGCAATCCAAAACCTGGTAACAATTTTTGATTCGTGTATATTTTTCTTCTGATAATGGTGGTGCAGGGGCGCCATTGAAAATATGCGTTTACCTTCGCCATATTTCTTTTTAGTATATTTAAAATAAGCTACCTGAATAATTACCGACACGTTCTCAATTAAAAATATGCCGCATAAAATAGGTAAAATCAACTCTTTGCGCACCGTTAAAGCCAAAACAGCAATGGCTGCACCTAGAGAAAGGCTGCCTGTGTCGCCCATAAAAACCTGTGCCGGATAAGTATTGTACCATAGGAAGCCAATACATGCACCCACAAATGCGGCACAAAATATTACCAGTTCACCTGAGTTAGGGATAAACATGATATTTAGATAATCAGAAAAAATGGCATTACCGGATAAATAGGCAAATATACCGAGCGCGAGCCCGATAATGGCCGATGTACCAGCAGCTAATCCATCGATACCATCCGTAATATTGGCTCCATTGGAAATTGCCATGATGATAATAACCACGAACGGAATGTAAATCAACCAGGTATATTCTTCATCAACGAAAAACAAGAGATTGCTATAGTCAAATTCATTATTTTTTAAAAATGGTATAGTAGTTTTAGTTGAGCGTTCATCTACATAGGTAAAATCTTCAATAACTTCACCATGATCCATAACAATGGGTTCTGAATACTCTCTTATTACAACGTCATTATCAAAATAAAGCATTGATCCTACTATTAAGCCAAGTCCAATCTGTCCAAAAATCTTAAACTTACCCGCCAGGCCTTTTTTTGATTTTCTAAATATTTTAATGTAATCATCGAGAAAACCAATAAGCCCCATCCAAATCACTGCAATAAGCATCAGGATAATATAAATATTTTCTACCCGGGCAAAAAGAAGTACCGGTATTACAATAGCCGCGATGATGATGATGCCGCCCATAGTTGGAGTACCTTTTTTTTCCATTTGGCCATACAGGCCCAAATCACGTATAGTTTCACCCACCTGCTTTCTGCGTAGCATTTCTATAAGGCTCTTGCCAAAAGTGATGGTGATCAGTAAGGACAAAATGGCCGCGCTGCCTGCCCGAAATGACAAAAACTGGAAAAGTCCGGCTCCCGCCAAATCAAATGCTTCATCGAGATATGTAAATAAATGGTATAACATCTGTTAACTATAAAGTAATTTGAACATTTCTGCTAATATTTTTTTATCATCAAATGGATACCTGGTTCCTTCCATTTCCTGATAAGTTTCGTGACCTTTGCCAGCTATTAATATGATATCTTTATCTTTTGCCAGGCTGCAAGCAGTTTTAATTGCTTCCTTTCGATCTATTATCTCCAATACCTTTTTATAATGTATACCCGATACACCTTTCCACATTTCTTCAATAATTTTTTTCGGATCTTCATCACGTGGATTATCAGAAGTGAAAATAATTTTATCGCTGTACTTACAAGCAATTTCGGCCATTTCCGGCCGCTTACCTTTATCGCGATTTCCACCACAGCCAATTACCGTTATTACTTTTTCATTGCCTGTGCGTAATTTGGCAATGGTGCCCAATACATTTTCCAGTGCATCGGGAGTGTGAGCATAATCTACAATACCGGTTATTTCCGGTTCTAAATGAATTACTTGTTCAAAACGACCAGGTGCGCTCGATAAGTTGGATAATTGTATCAGTACTTCATCCGGGTCTTCCTCTAATAATGTAGCCGCTGCATATACTGAGAGCAAATTATACGCATTGAAATGCCCAATTAATTTAAACCAACCATTGCGGCCATCAATATCAAGCTCTAATCCCTGCAATGTATTGGATGAGACCTTGGCTTGAAAATCGCTAATGGTATGCAAGCTGTAAGAATAAATTTTGGCTTTAGTATTTTGTACCATCACCTGGCCTTGCTTATCATCGGCATTGTATATAGCAAACGAATCTCCTTTCAATTGATCAAAAAGCTTCTTTTTGGCATATATGTAGTCTTTGAAAGTGATATGATAATCAAGATGGTCGCGAGACAAGTTAGTAAATATTGCACCATCAAAATCCAATCCTGTAACACGTTCTTGCACGATGGCATGCGAACTGGCCTCCATAAAACAATGAGTACAGCCTGCTTCTACCATTTGCTTAAGCAATCTATTAAGCTGAATTGCGTCAGGGGTGGTATGTGTTGCTTTTAATTCTTTATCATTGATCTTGTTACAAACCGTGGAAAGCATACCTGTATTATAACCCAATTTCATAAATAGTTGATGCAGTAATGTAACAATGGTAGTTTTGCCATTGGTACCGGTAACTCCAATTAAATTGAGGCGGCTTGATGGATTGCCAAAAAAATTAGCGGCCACGATACTAAGGGCCCGACCACTATTTTCTGTTTGAATATAAGTAGCTTTATCTTGTAATTTATAAGGCAAATCTTCTGCAACAATTGCACTGGCACCAGATTCAATGGCCTTTTCAATGTATTCATGGCCATCTACTTTCGTGCCTTTAACAGCTATGAACAAAAATCCCATCTTCACTTCCCTGCTATCGAAAGTAATCCCCGCGATATTCCGGTTCATATCTCCGGAAACGGAGAGTAATTTCACTTTATATAATATGTCCTTTAATACGGCCATTCTTTCAATTCTAATTTTACCGTGCTTCCTTTTTTTATTTTACTGTTGGCAGCCAAAGATTGACGGCTTACCCTGCCTTGCCCTGAATGAAATACTCGTAATCCAGCATTTTCAAGTAGATAAAGAGCATCACGCAGTCGCATTCCGGTTACATCCGGTACAGTGCCTATTTCATTTTGGTTTTCTTGCCATGCAATAGTAGATGGGCTGGCAATTTTTGCCTTCACCCAATCAGCCTCATGCGCGCTTTTATTTTCAATGCCGATGGCACTGCAAATCATGGCCAGTTCTTTTTTATTGCCGGCCTGAATTACCGGAAATATCCCCTTTTGTTCTTGCGATTTTAATACAACAGCGGCATGTAACTCAATGTCTAATGAATAAATTTTGTCGGCAATAGTTTTAAAAACAGGCGCTGCTACGTCGCTCCCGTATTGATTAAAGCTTTTAGGATTATCAATCACTACTATACAGGAAAACCGCGGAGCGTTAGCCGGAAAATAACCTACAAAAGAAGTGTAATATTTCTTACTGTATCCACCTCCGCTTTTTACTTTTTGGGCAGTTCCGGTCTTGCCCGCGATTTTATAATGGCTATTGTTGATGTTGCTGGCAGTTCCCCTGCTTACTGCTCCTTCAAGCAGCGTTTGCAATTGCTGTAAAGTTTTTTGAGAGCATATTTTTTTATTAATGATTGCCGGTTGATAGGTATTAATAACATCATCAGCTTGTTTGCTCTGCTTAACAATGATTGGTTGTATCATTTTTCCCTGGTTGGCCACGGAATTGTATAGGGTAAGTACTTGCAACGGGGTAAGCTTTAGCTCATAACCTATTGACATCCAGGGCAATGATATTCCACTCCAGCTAGGATCGTCAGGAGACTTGATGTATGGCATGCCTTCACCAGCCAGTTGAAAACCCAATGGTTGCATTAAACCCAAATTTTTGATAAACTCAATAAAACTCTTTGGCTCCAGTCCATATTCTTCGTTTATCATGCGTGAAATGGCTATATTTGAAGACTTTTCGAATGCCTCACGTACAGTAATTTTGCCATAACCGCCTGGTTTATGGTCTGCCATTACCTGATCATAAAATTGAAATTTGCCATCTCCGGTTTCAATGCTATCGGTTAAATTAATGTTGCTTTGCTCCAGAAGAGCCATCATAGAAACTAATTTGAAAGTAGAGCCTGGTTCGGTAGTATGTCCTACGGCATAATTAAAATCCTCCAGGTAATAACCTCTTTTTTTACGTAAGTTGGAAATTGCTTTTATCTCACCGGTATTTACTTCCATCACTACCACTGAGCCATAGTCGGCATCGTGCTCCAATAAAGCACTTAATAATGCAGATTCAGCTACATCCTGAATGTTGATATCAATAGTAGTAACAATGTCCTGCCCATCGTTTGGTCTTATTTCTGATCCATCGTAAACGGGCTTCCAATTGCCACCGGCAAATTTTTGAAAAAGTGCTTGCCCGTCACTTCCCGCCAGTAGCTGATTGAAACTGTACTCTAAGCCTGCACCCTGGTTGTTTTCATTAATAAAACCAATGGTACGCTTAGCCATGTTGTGAAAAGGTGCAAACCTTTTATTGATTTTTTCAAAAATCACCCCACCGCCTAATCGGCCATTGCGGAAAATTGGCCATTTGTTCATTTTCTTCTTTTCCTGATATTTTACCAGCTGCCTGTTTAATATGATATACTGCCTGCCAGCCAGTCTGGCATTGGTAATCTTTCTTTTGTAATAAGTTGCAGTGTTATCGCCAAAATGTTTTGACAAAAGGATACTGAGCGAATCAATTCCTGTACTGAAGGTATTGTCACTAGCAACAGTAGGGTCAAAGGCAACTCGATATTCGGGTAGAGAGGTAGCCAATAAACTGCCGTTATCTGAATAAATGTTTCCCCGGGTAGCACTTACTTCACGGTATTGCAAACTTATCTGGTCTGCTAACTTTGTCCATTTTTCTCCCTCAATAAATTGCAAATGCACAATTTTTGCCATGATTGCCAATCCTATCAAAAATATAATCAGAAAGGCAATTCTTACCCTTAGCAATATGGACTTACGTATATTCAATCTTTTCCCCGCTTTATTTTATATGGTGGTTGTAAACTTTCTTCTAATCCTATTCTTTTCACTTTTTTAGCTACTTCTGATTGCTTACTTGAAAACATATAATCTGCCTTCAGGGAAGTATAATCAGCTCTTAGTTCTTCTACTTCTACTTGCAGCCGGTTTACTTTTCTGATGGTTTTTTCGGCATAGTGATTATTGCCGATGTAAAAAATACCAACCAGCGTAGCAAATAAGATATAAGGCACAAATGCTACCGGCACGCCATTTTCTACCAGGGAATCCATGCTAAACATGTTTTCAATTGCAGTAAATAAGCTGTTTTTTCCTGAAGCTTGATTCTTAACCTTATAACTGTTTGGCTGCATAGTTTATATTTTTTTAGCTATTCTTAATTTGGCACTTCTGGCCCTGTTGTTTTTTTCAATTTCTTCTGCTGATGGCACAATGGGCTTCCGGTTTATTGGCTCCATGGGCCTCAGTAGGTTTCCATAAAAATCCTTCTCCTCTTTGCCTTCTACATTTCCTTTTGATATAAAATTTTTTATCAATCGATCTTCTAATGAATGATAAGCTATGCAAACCAATCTACCTCCAGGCTTAAGCCATTCATTTGACTGCTCCAGCATATCCACTATAGCTGCCAATTCATCATTTACTTCTATGCGCAATGCTTGAAATACCTGAGCAAAATATTTAAACTCTTTATATTTTGGCGCTAGAGGAGTGATAATTTTTTTTAACTCCTCTACTGTTTCTATTCGCTTATTAGACCTGCCGGATACTATGGCATCGGTAAGCCTATTAGTATTTCGAATTTCACCATACTCACTAAAAACCCGCTTTAGCTGTACCGATTCATACTCATTGATCACTTCAGCTGCAGTAAGATGCTGCTGTTGATCCATGCGCATATCCAGTTTGGCCTGATGGCGTATACTGAAGCCTCTATCGGGTTTGTCAAACTGATAAGAAGACACGCCCAAATCAGCTAAAATACCATCAACTAGTCCCGTTTGGTATAATTTTAAAAACCTGCTCAGGTGCCTAAAATTGGCTGCTACATATGTAAAAGAACGATTTCCTATTTCAGCGGCATTTGCTTTAGCATCTTTGTCCTGATCAAATGCATACAAATGACCATTTTCTAATTTTTTCAAAATTTCTTTGCTATGACCACCTCCACCCATGGTAAGGTCTATGTAAATACCGTCCGGGTTTATATTTAATCCTTCAATGCTTTCTAACAATAAAACCGGCTGATGATACTCCTGCATAACTATTCATCTAGAATTTTCTCAGCCAATGCAGCATACTCGTTTTGATCTTTTATCAAGTGTTCTTCATAAAGATCAGGATTCCATATTTCCGCTCTATTTCCCAACCCCACTATAATAACGTCTTTCTCCAACTGAGCAAATTTTTGCATGGTTTTGGGAATTAAAAAACGACCCATATTGTCTAATTCTACTGCTGTACTACCCCTAAAAAATGTTCGCTGAAGCAGCCTGTATTTCTCGTTAAATTCATTCAGACCAGCAATTTTGTTGTAAATTTTTTTAAATTCTAATTCAGGGTAAATTACCAGGCAGGGCTCAAATCCTCTTCGTATCACAATTTCATTTCCCGAAGAGTCAGGCAAATTGGATTTTATCTTGGCAGGCAATACCAGGCGTCCTTTTGCATCCAATTTGCATTCATATTCACTCGAGAAGTAAAGCATTGAGCCGTTTATATATAGTGATCACTGTTACAAAGATAAATATTAATCTGCTAAATTCAACCACATTCTACCACTTTTTTCCACATTGCAACACAATGTATATAATCTGGCAACTAGCAACCTGCTAAAAGGTTAATTTTAAAGCATTTAGAAAATATTTAGGAGTACTTAACTCGTCAAAATTATCGATTAAAACCGTGTAATCAGGGTAGCAAATGTGCTCTTTAAGCTTCTGCAGATAGCTATTTTTACAAATGTGGGGAAAAGTGGGAAAATTTGCTTTAAATCCGGGGATAACGAACAAGATTTAGCTGGATGGCGTTATTTTACCTGTTATTAACATAACTTCTGAAGTGAAACATGCTTGGTTTTTATCATATTTGCAAAACTATGAAACGAAATATTACATTCACCGCCAATTTATTTTTAATTTTTCTTTTGCTTTTTGCTGCATGTGAGCAGAAAATCAAAGAGATTCCATCCGGAAAATGGCGAGCTAAGATACATACCCAGGCACAGCAAATCCCTTTTATCATGCAAATAGAAAAGAATGGGCATTGGAAGGTAAGCATCATTAATGGAAAAGAAGTTATTGAAATAGATTCCGTGCAGGTTAGGGGAGATTCTATTGATATACCTATGCACATTTTCGATGCTGCAATAGTAGCCAAGTTTGATAATGATGTTCTTCAAGGGTACTGGGTAAAGCATTATGTTGAAGATTACAGTTTGCCTTTTACGGCCACTCCTCAGCAGAAGGTTTTCAGATTTGAAGTAGATGAGCCAGCTAACTTTCAACTAGAGGAAAAATACGCAGTCAAATTTTTTAATCAAAAAGACACGACGGAGGCGGTTGGTTTATTTGAGCAAGATGAAAATAAACTTAGCGGTACCTTTCTCACCAATACCGGAGATTATCGATTTTTAGCAGGAGTCGCCACCGGTGATTCGCTGAAGCTAAGCGCCTTTAACGGTGAAAGTGCTTACCTTTTTAAAGCCAAGGTAAATGAAAATGGTATGGTAGAAGGAGAATTTTACTCTGGTAAATCCGGATTTAAACACTGGGTGGCAGTACCCGACAAAGATGCCGCAATGGCCGATCCTGATACTCTCACAAAGTTGAAAGATGGCTTTGAAGAGTTTTCATTTGCCTTGCCAAATTTGGAAGGAGATACCATTACCGATAAGCACCCCATGTTTGACAACAAAGTCACAATTGTTCAGATATCAGGATCATGGTGCCCCAACTGTATGGATGAAACTAAATTTTTAGCCAATTGGTACCAGGAAAACAATGAGTTACCAGTAGAAATTGTTGCATTGGCTTTTGAAAACAAAAGCGATTTTGAATATTCTCGTCGTTTACTCGAAAGAATGAAAAGCAAGTATCAGGTAACTTATCCTATTTTATTTGCAGGCTCTACCGATAAAGAAAATGTAAATGAAAAATTGCCAATGATAGACAGGCTGCGAGCTTTTCCATCTACAATTTTTATAGATAAAAACGGAAAAATAAGAAAAATACATACCGGTTTTTCCGGCCCTGGTACAGGAAAATATTATGATGAATTTGTGTCTAAATTCAATAGTTTTGTAAAAAAATTGGCTAGCGAATAATTATGGAAGCATCTACAATTTTAACCATTATTTTAATTATTATTACTGCTGACTTCTTTTTTGAACAGGGGTTGGATTATTTAAATTTAAAACATCAAAAACCAAAACTCCCGGAAGAGTTGAAAGATATTTATGACGAGGAAAAGTATAAAAAATCAGTAGACTATAACAAGACACGTACTCGATTTTCTTTTTTTTCTGATTCACTCTCGTTTATTATTTATTTCCTGCTCATTGCTTTTGGTATTTTTGGGTTACTTGATGAGGCATTGCGTGATTATTTTAGCAACCCGGTTTGGCTGGCTTTAGCATTTTTCGGTGTCCTATTCATAGCATCAGAAATTTTCAGTTTCCCATTTCAACTGTACAGCACCTTTGTAATAGAAGAAAAGTTTGGCTTTAACAAAACTGATAAAAAAACATTTGTACTTGACAAAGTAAAGGGGCTATTACTAGTATTTCTTATAGGAGGCATTTTAATAGGCACATTACTGTATTTGATCTTAAGCATTGGACCAAATTTTTGGATATACTTTTGGCTGGTTATTGTAGCATTTATGCTTTTTATGAATCTTTTTTATACCAGTCTTATCGTACCGTTGTTTAATAAACTAACGCCCTTGCCGGAAGGAGATTTGAAAACTGCTATTGAAGAATACAGTAAAAAAGTATCTTTTCCGATAACTAATGTTTTTGTTATTGATGGTTCAAAAAGGTCTACCAAAGCTAATGCCTTTTTTTCCGGTTTGGGCAAAAGAAAAAAAGTAGTTCTTTATGACACCTTAATTGAAAACCATACCAATGAAGAATTATTGTCAGTGCTAGCCCATGAAGTAGGGCATTACAAAAAGAAACATATTGTTACCGGGCTTGCAGCCGGAATTATTCAAACAGGCATCACATTGTTTATAATGTCGTTGATGATATTCAGCTCTAATTTATCTGCTGCACTTGGTGGAAACCAATTGGCTTTCCATTTAAATTTAATAGGCTTTGCTATTCTTTATTCACCCATTTCTAAGCTTACCGGATTGCTCATGAACGTAGTAAGCCGCAAAAATGAGTATCAGGCAGACGCTTATGCCACCCATACATACAACGGAAATGCACTGCAAAATGCACTTAAAAAACTCTCCGTCAATAATTTGAGTAATTTATTACCTCATCCATGGTATGTTTTCTGGCACTATTCCCATCCACCCTTATTGAAGAGAATGCATGCAATTGATAAGGAAAAGATGGATGCATAAGGAAAACCACAACCCAAAAGACTAATCAAAGTATTAACATTCAGCTAGTTGTGGTATACATCTGGCTGATTTCTATTATTTCAATAGGTATACAGTTTTATCAAACCTATTTCCTTTGAATAACATGAAACTTTAAACCATTAGGTTAAAAACACCCTCAAACCTCCTTTTGTAAGATTCCAATAAATAATGTGTTTTCTTTCCTACCAATTACTACTAATATTGAATTTTAAAATGAAACGATGATCAACAAATCATAGGCTATGAAAAAATATTTATTAGTAGTAACAATTATTTTCATCAGTACAATAGTGGGGTGGGCCCAGCAAAAAGATATCGATAAGGCAATATACCGGGGCGAAAAGTTGATGAAAATCAATAATTATGAAGGTGCCTTGGCTGAGTTTAACCAAGCTATAGCATTAGGCGATCAATCAGCCACTACCCATTATTTTACCGGATTATGTTATTTTAATTTAAGTGATTTAACAGATAAAATAAAAGGAAAGAAACATTTTGAGCAGGCGCTAGGGCAAAATAATGATAAAATTCCAGCAGATATCTATTATTATTTGGGTAAGCTTTATCATAAAAGTTTGGAAGTGGATAAAGCCATGGATATGTTCAAAACTTTTAAAAATAAAGCGAATAAAAGTAATAGACTACTTACTGATTTAGATGATCTGATTAATACTACCAGAAATGCTCAAATTATATTAAACAACTATCAAAGCAACATTATAATAACAAATATGGGGTCTCCTGTAAATACGCCGGATACAGAATACAACGCGGTAGTATCTGCTGATGAGACGGTGATGGCATTTACCAGATTGCAGGCGGATAAAAATGGAGAACTAATAGAAGAAATATATATTAGCAACAAAAGCGTAAAAGCTACCAAGTGGAGCAAGCCCTATAAAGTAAGTTTCGAAACCAGATTTAATGTTGGTACTGCCGGCATGACTCCCGATGGTGAAACAATGTTGGTATTTATAGGTGGAATTAATAAAACCGGCAACCTTTATACAGTGAAAAAAACTCAGTCAGGTTGGACCAGTCCAATTACAATGGGCGACCATATTAAAAGCAACTATCTGGAAACCACGGCCAGTATTACACCCGATAATAAGGTAATATATTTTGCCAGTAATAGACCCGGTGGATATGGCGGCCTGGACATATACAAAGTAGAAAAAAACAATGGCAAATGGGGATATGCTAAAAATCTGGGGCCAGAAGTTAATACCCCCTTCGATGAAGATGCTCCATTTATACATCCGGATATGAAAACATTGTTTTTTGCTTCCGATGGACATAATAGCATGGGAGGTAAAGATATTTTCAAAACCACTTTAGTTAAAGGCCATTGGTCTTTACCGCAAAACATGGGTTTCCCGATCAATACCACAACTGATGATAATTATTTTACCTTAACTGCAGATGGTAGTAAAGGATATATTTCTTCGGATAGGCTCGGTGGCGAAGGAGGCCAGGATATTTATTCATTTGACATGCCAGAAGAAGCGGCAAACATTCCACTTACATTAGTAAAAGGTAGAATACTGGATGAAGAAACCGGTAAGCCGGTTCCAACTAAAATCAAAATAATTGACAATAGCTCAAGTAAGAAAATAGATTTCGTCTATAATCCCAACCCCGAAACTGGTAATTATTTAATCATATTTCCTCCGGGAAAAAATTATGACATGATTATTGAGTCAGAAAAATACATGCCTTACACAATAAATATCAATGTGCCTAATCAAAATTATTTTTACGAATTGTATCAGGAGGTAACGCTGAAGGCAATAAAGCAATTTGATGTAGTAGTAGGACAGGAAATTTCAGTAAAGAATGTATTTTACGATACAGGGAATGATACAAAAAAAGTATCGGTAAGAAAAAATAATGAAGCCATGCTGGTGAAAAATGACAGTGTTGACTTATTTGATTTAATGGATGCTATCATATCCTCAACTGATTCGGTTGCTTTCAATTATTTGCTAGACCTTATGTACGAGGTAAACCCGATAGACAATGTTGACTTTTCAGTTATGGAAGATAATGATGATATGGAATACGCCAAAAGAACTTACTACTACGATGAAAGCGATACTACTCATTTAGAAGAAAGAGTAATCGATGGTCAAACTATTTATAGCCTTCCAAGCCTTAAAGTAACAGAAGAAGATTACAAAAGAAAACAGCAAAAGGCTAAAAAAACCGCTAGCTACAACAAGAAATTATTAGAACCTGTTTACAAAATTTATTTCGATGCCGATAAGTCAGCGCTTAAAAAATTGTATCATAGCGAATTGCAAGAAATTTTAACCGCTATGGAAGATCATGCAATGTTGGGAATTGAAATATCAGGTTTTGCCAGTGCCGATGGTGATGCAGATTATAATCGCAGATTATCAAATAAAAGAGCGAGAGAAGTATTGGATTTCTTTAATCACCGTGGAGTAGTAAGACGCAGAATCATTGCTAAAGGATTTGGCGCTACCGAAAATAGCACTGCTAGTAAAGAAGAAGGGAGAAGGGTAGAAATAAAGCTGGTAGATCTATCGGATTACACCATGTAAACACTTCAAAAATTTATCAGTAGTTGAAGTCCTGTATATGCAGGACTTTTTCTGTTTGTTTAGTTTCTTTACAAGTAAATTAACTACCCTGATCTGAATTAATAATCTCAGGGCAACCATAGTCCTCTATTGCTTGT
>CAZQEZ010000025.1:5545-38134 GCA_964592475.1 uncultured Roseivirgaceae bacterium | reverse complement strand
TACTGCACCTACCATCACGTTGGGTTTTAGCTTTAGGTGAGGATTTAAATCAAATAAGTAACCGGCAGTAAGAAAGTAATGTCTAGATTGCTTAGCCATTGAAATATCTTGACGGCCCGTGTAATCAGGGGTAAGCAATTGCGGTACAGAGATACCTGCAAAAAATCTATCGTTGTAATAATACAAGCCGGTGCCAAAGTTGGGAGTAGAACCTTGCACATCGTTATTTTGAAAAACCGGATCGTCAACATTTTTCATACTTAAGCTGCTCAGTTCAGCGCTGTAATTGATGATAGTAGCCTGAATACCCATGGCTAATTTGCCTTTGCCTACAGGTATGCGGTAAGCATAGGCACCAGAAACAGTGGTTTGACTGGTTACACCTATTTTATCTTGCATCACGGTAAAGCCTACGCCTACTTGTTCATTTTTCAAAGGAGTATGTGCCGAGAAAGTATGTGACATAGGCGAACCTTCCATACCCACCCATTGCTTGCGAGACATTAAGGTAAGGCTTGCAGCATCATTGCTTCCGGCATAAGCTGGATTAAGCACGATACCATTGAACATATACTGAGAATAAAGAGCCTGCTGCTGAGCAGAGATGGAATTGAAAGTAAAATTGCTGATTAAAAGGAGAAGAAATAATCTTAAAGTTTTCATTTTAATATTGTTTTAGTTTTATCTGATCTTTAATAAGTATAAACCTGATATTTGATAATTTATAAATCTTATTCGTTTTGTTATATATACTAAGATAAGTACAAAAGTAAGTTGGAAATATACTATATTCGATGAGTGGTGGCCATTCCTCGATAAGTAGCTATTTGACGGTGGTAAGTTAGAATAGTTAAATTAATAGATGGAATAGTTAAATTATTCTGGTTTAAATATTCTGCCTTTGTTTGTCTTGATATTTAAGCGAAATTAGGAAGGTAGAGAAGATGAAATAAACTTACTTATATGAGTGGTTATAAAAAAAATCGATTATAAATAATAAGTTATTGATATTATCATAATCGATTTTTCATAGGAAGGCAATACTTATTATTTACCCAAAGCAGGGCTTTCAATGCCGGGCTCATTTTCGAGTTTACCTATTTCTTGATCAATGGTCCAAAGTCCTATTCCTTCTTCTCCAATTAGTTCAAACAATTCCACGGCTCTTCTGGCTAAAGTTTCTTCTTCATGTTGCTCGGTAACATACCACTGCATAAAGTTGAAGGTGGTAAAGTCTTTGACAGAGAAACAATGATCTACGATATGATGAATCGATTTTGTAACTTCAAGTTCATGGTGAAGTATTTTATCGAAAATTTCTTTCAATGAATTATACTGATGGTGTATCCCCGTGATTTCTGAAAGCAACGCGTGACCCCCCGAGTCATTTATGTAGCGGAAAAGCTTTAACATATGCATTCTTTCTTCCTCCGAATGATTAAATAGGAACTTGGCTGAATTTGCAAAGCCTTGGGTATCGCACCAAGAAGCCATGGATAGATAAGCGGCTGAAGAATAACCTTCCATATGTATTTGCTTATTTAAAAGTTGTTCAGTTTCTTTAGAAATTGAACGTTTACTTGTAGATTCTTTCATGATTAAGTGTTTTTATATGCTATATTTAAAAAAGATGGGTATGCAAATTACCCATCTTTATCTTTTGAATACTATTGTTGATATTTATAATGGATACTTATTTAGAAGCCTCCAGTTTTTTGATAAGATTTAAAGCTGAACCCGCCCTAAACCATTCAATTTGCATTTCATTATACGTGTGATTCGCTTTAAATTCTTCGGTACTACCGTCACTATGCTTAAGTCTTACGGTTAGCTGCTGGTCAGGTTTAAAGTTGGTCAAACCTAAAATATCTATTTCATCATCTTCTTGAATCTTATCAAAATCAGCCGGATCTTCAAAAGTTAAAGCCAGCATACCCTGCTTTTTCAGATTGCTTTCATGGATACGAGCAAAAGATTTAACTAATACAGCTTTTACACCTAAGTGGCGAGGTTCCATAGCGGCATGTTCTCTAGACGACCCTTCTCCATAGTTATCATCTCCTACCACTATTGTATCAATGCCTTTTGCTTTATAAGCTCTGGCTGTATCAGGCACTTCTCCATATTCGCCAGTCAGTTGATTTTTAACTTTATTACTGGCATCATTAAAATCATTTATTGCACCTATAAACATATTATTAGATATATTATCAAGATGTCCCCTGTACCGCAGCCAAGGTCCTGCCATTGAAATATGGTCAGTAGTACATTTTCCTTTTGCTTTTAGCAATAATTTTAATCCTATGTAATCGTCACCATCCCATGGTTCAAATGGTGTAAGTAACTGAAGCCGATCGCTATCTGGTTTCACTTCCACGTTGATACCACTACCATCTTTTGCCGGTTCTTGATAGCCGGCATCTTCAACAGAAAAGCCATTGGCAGGCAATTCTATACCGTGAGGCTCATCCAATTTTACTTCGTGACCGTCTTTATTTATAAGCTTATCACTAATGGGGTTGAAAGTAAGATCACCTGCTATAGCCATGGCTGTAACCACTTCTGGCGATGCCACAAACGCGTGCGTATTTGGGTTTCCATCGTTTCTTTTAGCAAAATTTCTATTAAATGAGGTGATAATGCTATTTTTTCTATTAGGATCATTACTATGACGGGCCCACTGGCCAATGCAAGGTCCGCAGGCATTAGCCAAAACTACTCCACCCATTCCATCAAATACTTGTAGCAAACCATCACGCTCTGCAGTGAATCGCACTTGTTCGGAACCAGGGGTAATAGTGAATTCGGACTTTGCATTTAAATTTTTATCTACTGCTTGCTGAGCTATAGAAGCCGCACGCGTTATATCTTCATAAGAAGAGTTGGTACAGGAACCGATCAACCCTACTTCCAATTCTTTTGGCCATCCATTTTCTTTTACTGCCTGAGAAAACTTAGAAAGAGGCCAGGCTGCATCGGGAGTAAATGGGCCATTAATGTGAGGTTCTAATTCTGATAAGTTAATCTCAATTACCTGGTCATAATATTTTTCAGGATTTGCATAAACTTCTTCATCTCCTCTGAGGTGATGCTTTATTTTTTCGGCTTCTGCAGCTACATCCGCTCGTTCCGTCATTTCCAGGTAATCCTTCATCTTATCACTATAGGCAAAAATTGAGGTGGTTGCACCTATTTCAGCGCCCATGTTACAAATAGTACCTTTACCTGTACATGATATTGCATCGGCACCGTCACCAAAATATTCTACTATAGCACCGGTTCCACCTTTTACAGTTAATATACCGGCAACTTTCAAGATTACGTCTTTAGCTGCTGTCCAGCCACTTAATTTACCTGTAAGCTTCACCCCGATAACTTTTGGAAATTTGACTTCCCAAGGCATGGCTGCCATTACGTCTACGGCGTCTGCGCCACCTACACCTATCGCTACCATGCCAAGTCCACCGGCATTAGGCGTATGCGAATCCGTTCCAATCATCATGCCACCGGGGAAGGCATAGTTTTCTAAAACTACTTGGTGAATGATACCAGCTCCTGGCTTCCAGAAACCAATGCCATATTTATTAGAAACTGAGGATAAAAAGTCAAATACTTCTTTATTATTACTTATTGAGTTTTTCAAATCGGCTGCTGCTCCGGATTGCGCTAATATTAAGTGGTCGCAGTGAACTGTGGAAGGCACAGCTACTTTGGTTTTTCCTGCCTGCATAAATTGCAATAATGCCATCTGTGCTGTTGCATCTTGCATAGCTACCCGATCAGGAGAAAAATTAACGTAAGATTTTCCCCTTTCAAATGCTTCTGTTGCAGAACCATCGTACAGATGGGAATAAAGAATCTTTTCGGTTAGCGTTAAGGGGCGATTTAAAACTTTTTTAGCTGCCTTTATACGCTCATCCATACGTGCGTATACCGCCTTTATCATATCAATATCAAATGCCATCGTATTTTATTATTTTATATTTTACAAGATTGTAAGAATAGATTTTAGGTAATTTGATGTTTGCACAAAAATTTACTTGTATAACTAAAAAAACTGGCTCAAAGTTACGAATTCTGACCAATAATGAAAGAGTAATAAAAACATGATTTTTATCAGAAAAATTTACGACAAAAAATCATATTTTGCTTTTATTTATTTTTTGATTGACCTAATATTGCAGCAATATTTTTGAGAATAAGTTAAGTGATTGATTATTTTTTCAAAAAAGTTTAAAAAAAGTAAGCATAAAACTTAAACATTAATATGGATCATATTGTCTGTTGATTGATAAAATCATAACAGATGTAGTGGCTAATACCAAATGATCATTAATAATTATAATGTTGATTAACTTGTTCAAATTAGTTTAGCCGCTAATAAGGCCAAAGGCTGTAAGATTTTAATAAGTTAATCAAATATTTCATGTTACAGTTTTTGAGCATTGCTGATGGTAGAGAAATAGTGATTTAATTATAAAAAGTAATATACAAATATGCTTAAAACTATAGGAAATGTCTTGATAAAAAAGGCATTTATATTGGTTGGATTTTTGTGTTTGATTTCTTATTCAACCATAGCGCAGGATGAAGCTGATACTACTGCTCAGACTGATGCAGAGGCACCAATTGAACAGCAAGAAACAAATGATAGTGGACTTCCATCATCAGAAGAAGCCATTTCTCAAGGTCAAAGTCTTTTTCGTAATAATTGTGCACAATGTCATGAAATACGTGAACGCTCTGTAGGGCCTGCTTTGGCCAATGTCAATGAAAGACATACTACTGAATGGTTGATCAACTTTATACGAAATTCGCAAAAAGTAATTCAAAGCGGTGATGACTATGCAGTGGAATTATACAATGAGTATAATAAAACGCTCATGCCACCTCACGATTTTAGCGATGACGAAATACTTAATATTCTTGCCTATGTACAGCAAGAATCTGAAAAACCTACTGAAGAAGAAACTGTTGCTGCTGATGGTACAACTGGAGTAACTGATGGAGCTACGGCCACATCTCCTTATGTTAATGTAATTTTAGTAGGTATTTTAGTAGTGTTAGTATTGATTTTGGTTGTTTTGGCACTTATTATTTCTGTTCTTACCAAATATTTACGTGAAAAAGATGAATTACCTGAAGAAGATAAAGATAAGGTAAAAGAAACTAAGGTAGACATAAAGAAAACACTTACCAGTAAACCAGTATTATTTTTTACAGTATTTATTTTTGCAGCAATTGTAGGAAAAGTGGTTATCGATTCGCTATATACCGTTGGAGTATATACTGGTTACGCCCCTGATCAACCTGTTTGGTTTTCTCACAAAATACACGCCGGACAATATCAAATTGATTGTAATTACTGTCACACCAGTGTATATGAAAGTGCCAGTGCCAATATTCCTTCAGTAAACATTTGTATGAATTGCCATAATCCGGAAAAAGGTGGTATACTGGAAGGCTCAATTTCTGGTACCACTCAACTGAATAAGGTAATTGAAGCCTATCAAAATAATCAACCTATCGAATGGATACGTGTCCACAACCTGCCAGATTTAGCTTACTTTAATCATGCTCAACACACCAATGTGGGTGGTGTTGAATGCCAAACCTGTCACGGTGAAGTAGAGACAATGGACGTTATACAGCAGGTTTCGACGCTTACCATGGGTTGGTGTATAGACTGTCACAGATCCACTGAAATCAAGTTTGAAGATAATGGCTATTATGACAAGTTGGTTGAAATCCATAATGATAAAGAAAATATGCCAATTACAGTAGAAGATATTGGAGGTACTGAATGCTCCAAGTGTCATTATTAATTACCAAGTAAGATTTAAAATACTTTAATATAAATAAATGAAGCCGAATAAAAAGACATATTGGAAAGGTTTAGAGCAACTAAGGAATGACCCTGAATTTGTAAAATATGCCAACAAAGAATTTGCGGAAAACCTTCCGCTTGAAAATGAAGAAGGTGCTTCTCAAGGTCATAATAGGCGTGATTTTTTGAAAACAATGGGTTTTGGTATCGCGGCAGCTACCATGGCAGCTTGCGAAACTCCAGTAAGATATGCCATTCCTTATGTGAATAAACCAGTAGATGTAGCTCCGGGTATTCCTAATTATTACGCATCTACCCACGTGAGTAAAGGTGACTATTGCAGTATAGTTGTAAAAACCCGAGAAGGAAGACCAATAAAAGTTGAGGGTAATAATCTTAGTAGTGTAACAATGGGCGGCGTAAATGCCCAGGTTGAGGCTTCTGTACTTGACTTGTATGACAACACGAGAATTCCTGTACCAACTAGCAATGGTGAAAAAACAACCTGGCAGGAGCTTGATGATACGATTATTAATCAATTAACATCCATCAGTCGTGGTGGAGGTCAAATCAGACTTGTAAGTAATACAATTTTGAGCCCCACCAGCAAAAAAGTGATATCGGGTTTCACTCGAAAATATCCTGGCAGTGAGCATATTACTTACGATGCACGCTCAGCTTATGGGATGCGTTTGGCCAATGAAAGATCTTTTGGTAAATCAATTATTCCTACCTATGACTTCAGCAAATTAGATGTAGTTGCTGGTTTTAGCGCCGATTTTCTTGGTACCTGGATAGCGCCTACTACTTTTACGAAACAATTCAGTAAAACGCGTAAATTGGGACAGGGTAAGAAGACGATGTCTCGTCATTATCAATTTGAATCTCTTCTATCACTTACTGGTGCCAATGCTGATTATCGAACGCCGATAAAGGCATCTCAAGAAGGTGTTGCAATAGCCAAACTTTATAATTTACTTGCCGCAAAAGCGGGAGCTTCCAGTATTAATGCAAACGATATAGAGGTTAATCATTTACAGAAAGCCGCAGACGAATTGTGGAACAGTCGTGGTAAATCATTAGTAGTTTCAGGCTCCAACGATCCTAACGTGCAGGAGCTAGTAAATAACATCAACATGTTGCTGGGTGCTTATGAAGCTAAAATTATTGATATTAATGCTCCAAGTTATTATCGCCAGGGCAATGATGAGCAGATGTACAAGTTTGTACAAGACGTTAAAAATAAAAATATAGATGCAGTTATATTCTTAGAGTCTAATCCTGTTTATGATCATCCACTAGGTAACGTGTTAGCTGAAAACCTCCCGGAAATACCTTTGGTAGTTGCTACTTCTTACAAGATAGATGAAACCTCTCAATTTGCTAAATTTTTGGCGCCTGTTCATCATTACCTGGAATCTTGGAATGATGCAGAGCCTCAAAGATGGCATTATAGTTTAATGCAACCGGCTATTTCTCCGTTATTCGAAACTCGTCAAATGGAAGAAAGTCTATTGGTTTGGTCAAACAATGAGGTGCAGGATTATTATACCTACCTACAAAATAACTGGAAAGCCAATTATTTTGCTTTGCAAAATGAAACGATTGACTTCCAAACCTTTTGGGATAAAACATTATACGAAGGGATATTTGAATATAAAGCACGAGAAAATGAAGCAACATCTTCATTACAATTCGCTAGTAACTTAACCAGTATTGCCGGCAAAATTCAATCCAGGTATAAAGTTGACAGCCAAGAGTGGGAAATATTATTATATGAGAAAGTGGGCATTGGGACTGGAGCTATGGCTAACAACCCATGGTTGCAGGAAATGCCCGATCCTATATCTAGAATAACCTGGGATAATTATTTAACTATTCCTCAACGATTTGCCCGGGAAAATAATATTAAAACCACCGAAGGCAGAACAGTAAAAATGAATATCCAGGTTGATCAATTAAGTTTTGACTCACCCGTAGTAGAGCAACCAGGACAAGCTCAAAACACATTTGGTATAGCCCTTGGATATGGAAGAACTAAGGCTGGTGCAGTGGCAGACAATCTCGGGACTAATGCCTTTCCATTGGTACAATATATAGATGGAGCTTTACAGTATGCCATTCTTTCCGGAGTTAAACATCAACTTACATCTGATAAGTACCAATTAGCTCATACCCAAACCCATCATACTTATATGGGAAGGGAAACAGTAATTCAAGAGTCTGTATTGCCGGAATATAAAGAAAACCCAGCCGCCGGACGTTACACGATGAATATACATACTTCTGAAGGTGATGTACCTGCCGAAACGGTAACTTTATGGAAGGAGCATACTTACAACAATCACCATTGGGGCTTAATCGTAGATTTAAATTCATGTACCGGTTGTGGTGCTTGTACAATTGCTTGTCAAGTTGAAAATAATGTGCCTGTAGTAGGAAAACAGGAAGTAATCAATCGTCGAGAAATGCATTGGATCAGGATTGACAGGTATTATAGTTCAGATGCAGATGTAACAGATTTGAAAGGGTTGGAAGTAGCATCGGATAACCCTGAGGTAGTATTTCAGCCGGTGATGTGTCAGCATTGCAACAATGCGCCATGTGAAACTGTATGTCCGGTAGTAGCTACTACTCACAGCACCGAAGGATTAAACCAAATGACTTACAACCGTTGTATAGGTACTCGATATTGTGCCAATAACTGTCCTTATAAAGTTCGTCGATTTAATTGGTTTAAATACCATGACAACAAACAGTTCAAGGATGTTAATAAAGCAATGTACGATGACTTAGGTAAGATGGTACTAAATCCTGATGTCACAGTTCGTTCGCGAGGTGTAATGGAAAAGTGCTCTTTCTGTGTGCAACGAATCCAATACGGAAAACTGGAAGCAAAAAAAGAAGGAAGACGGCCAATAGATGGTGAGATAAACACTGCTTGCGCCAAAGCATGCCCGGCAGAAGCATTAATTTTTGGAGATTTGAATGATCCGGAAAGTAACATATCTAAACATTTGGGTATAGAAGAAGAAACCGGTGGCAACGCAATTACTGTGAATGAGCCCAGGGCTTATAATATGTTGGCTGAGATAAACGTGAGACCTAATGTTTTCTATCTCACCAAGATTAGAAATAAAGATTCAGAAACGAATAGTGAAGCATAAAATTGAATAAATAAAATGGAGCATGTATCACCCGTTAGGGAACCCTTAATTCATGGCGATAAATCTTTACATGACGTAACAAATGACGTTGTTAGGCATGTAGAGTCAAAACCAACAAAATCCTGGTTTTTAGCCATGAGCGTTTCATTAACATTATTAGGTTTAGGAGCAGTGGCGCTCTTCTTGCTTTTTTGGGAAGGCATTGGCATGTGGGGACTTAATAAAACTGTTGGTTGGGCCTGGGATATTACCAATTTCGTTTGGTGGGTTGGTATTGGTCATGCCGGCACATTAATATCTGCTATTTTGTTGCTCTTTCGTCAGCGATGGCGTATGTCAATTAATAGAGCTGCGGAAGCAATGACCATTTTTGCGGTACTTTGTGCAGCTACTTTTCCTCTTATTCACATGGGGCGTCCCTGGGTAGGTTTCTATTGGATTTTTCCTTTGCCTAATACGTGGGGGTCGTTATGGAGCAATTTTCACTCACCATTAGTGTGGGATGCTTTTGCTATTACTACTTACTTTACAGTTTCACTGGTTTTCTGGTATATAGGCCTTATTCCTGATTTTGCCACCATTCGGGATAGAGCTAAAAATAAGATTTCAAAAGCCGTTTATGGGGCCTTAAGTTTTGGTTGGGATGGTGCTGCCCGAACTTGGAGTCGTTTTGAATCAGTTTCATTAATATTAGCTGGTTTAGCTACACCGTTGGTGCTTTCAGTGCATACCATTGTATCATTTGACTTTGCTACTTCAGTAATTCCGGGTTGGCATACCACAATATTTCCGCCCTATTTCGTGGCAGGTGCGGTTTTTTCAGGATTTGCAATGGTGCTTACGCTTTTAATTATTACCCGAAAGGTTTATAAACTGGAACAATATATAACGATTACCCACATTGAATACATGAATTATATTATAATCGTGACGGGTTCAATAGTAGGTGTGGCTTATCTTACAGAGCTTTTTATGGCCTGGTATTCGGGTGTTAAATTTGAACAGTATGCTTTTCTTAACCGGGTTTCAGGACCTTATGCCTGGGCATATTGGATAATGATGACCTGTAACGTGATTTCACCTCAGCTTTTCTGGATTAATAAAATCAGAAAAAGCCTGGTAGCCACTTTTATTTTATCTATTGTAGTAAATATAGGTATGTGGTTTGAACGGTTCGTGATTATTGTAACCAGTTTGCACAGGGATTATTTACCTTCAAGTTGGGCGATGTTTTATCCTACTCTTACAGATGTTGGCACATACGTGTTAACATTTGGTCTATTCTTTACACTTTTCTTCCTTTTCGCAAAATTCTTTCCTGTAATAAATATGGCGGAGGTTAAGAGTATATTAGGAACTTATAGTAGTAAGGCTATTGCCGCACAGGAAACCAGTAAAAAGACAGAAAAAATAGAGGCTTAATCGATTTAAATATTTATGGAATCCGAAAAACATTATATAGTAGGTATTTTCGACAATGAACACCATCTTTTACATGGTGTAAAAAATATCAGAGAGGCTGGTGTAAAAATTCAGGAGGTTTTTACGCCTTATCCTGTTCATGGTCTTGATGAAGAATTAGGATATAAAAGATCAAAACTCCCTATTGCAGCATTTATGTTTGGAGCATTAGGTACCTCCCTGGCATTGCTCATGCAAATATGGATGATGGGTTTTGATTGGCCAATGATTGTAGGTGGCAAAAATTACGTGTCCTTACCATCTTTTATACCGGTAACTTTTGAATTAACAGTTTTATTATCTGCCCTGGGCATGGTAGGTGTGTTTATGGTGGTTAGTGATTTAAAACCCTACAAGAAAGTTAAAACTTTTGATATAAGAAGTACCGACGATAAGTTTGTAATGGCAGTTGATTTGGCCTCTAATAGATTAGAAAAAAATCAAATCACTCAAATATTAAGCGATAATCACGCTATTGAAGTGTATTATAAGGAGTTTGAACAATGAAAGTAAAAATGCAGCATAAATATTTACATAATTTAGCCATTTGCTTGGGAATCGTTGCAGTAATGGCTGGGTGCGGTGCTGAAGGAAATGATCCAGGCACTGAATATGCACCCAATATGTATCACTCAGTACCTTATGATCCTCTTAAGCAGATAACAGAAGAAGCAGCAGGTAGCTGGGTTAATTCTAAAGCGGACAATAGAGGAGAATATTTTAACTCTAATCCGTATAATGAGCATAACATGAATATGCGTAAACCAGCTGCTAATACAGTACCTCGTAATAGCGAGAATGTACTACCTTACCGCATTCCGGCTGATAGTGTAGATTTAGCCGCTCGAACATTAAGGAACCCATTAGATTCGGCTGAGCAAATTCTACAGGATGGTCAAGTTTTATATTCACGGTTTTGCTTACCATGCCATGGAGGCGCTGGTGCAGGTGATGGAGCTGTAGCGAAAGCCTATAAAGGTGTGCCTGCTTTTAATGTAGGTCGTGTAGCTACTTTACCATCAGGCCATGTATTTCATGTAATCACTTATGGTAGAGGTCGTATGAGCGGGTATGGAACTCAGCTTGACGTAAATGAAAGATGGAAAGTAGTGCGATATGTTCAAACACTACAAAATCAATAAATTAAATAAGAAGAAATAACTGAGTGGATAAATGAACTTAGAAGAGAAATTTGTTTTTACCAGAGATGCCAAAAAAACCCTCGGAATAGTAGCAATTGCAGGTTTTGTTCTGCTAGTAATAGGCGTTTTGTTGGTAATATTTACAGGGCATGGCCACGAGGCAGCTTCAGAAGCAGCCCATGGAGACGGCCATCATGCTTTTCATTGGTATGATAGGCTTACAACAAGCCTGTGGGTCAATGGTGTATATTTCGCTGGCATGGCTCTATTGGGAGTTTTCTTTATCGCAATTAACTATGCTTCTCAGGCAGGTTGGTCTGCTTATTTAAATAGAATTCCAATGTCTTTCGGCTATTGGTTGCCTATTGCATTTGTAGTTTTACTTGCTTTGTTCCTATTCGATACATTTATTGGACACCATAAAATATTTCATTGGACTGCCGAAACAAACGATCCTATTATTCTTGGAAAAAGACCCTATTTAAATGTAGGTTTTTTTCTTATCAGGATGGTGTTGTATTTTGTGCTTTGGTTCTTAATGTTTAAAAAATTGCGTAGTCTGTCATTAGAGGAAGATAGAATAGGAGGTTACAATTATTGGCGAAAGTCAAGATTTTACGCTGTTATTTTTTTAATAATATTTGCTGTAACTTCCTCTACTTCTGCCTGGGATTGGGTGCTTTCTACCGACCCTCATTGGTTTAGTACCATTTTTGGATGGTATATTTTTGCTGGTTGGTTCGTTATTTCATTGGTAGCTACTACATTATTTGCTATATTTCTCAATGAGAATGGTTATCTTAAGCTACTGACTCAAAATCATTTGCATGATTTAGGCAAATTTATTTTTGCATTCAGTGTTTTCTGGACGTATTTGTGGTTTTCGCAATATTTATTAATTTATTATGCTAATATTCCGGAAGAAACCATTTATTATCTGGAAAGACTGCAAAGCCCTACTTATGCTCCGTTATTTTATGTAAATATTATTTTAAACTTTTTCTTTCCGTTTTTGGTTTTAATGACTCGTGATGCAAAACGCCACTCAATTTTTCTGAAAATTGTTGGGGTAATTCTTCTGGTAGGACACTGGATAGATCTTTATTTATTAATTGCGCCCCCGGCTATAGGAGAAAACGGGGGTATCGGATTTATTGAGATAGGAACATTTGCCATATTTGCTGCAGGTTTTGTTGCTATGGCATTAAATACTATGACAAAAGCTTCGTTAGTACCTAAAAATCATCCGATGTTACAAGAAAGTTTGCATTATAGTACTTAATTATCAATAAAAAAAATTTAATTAATTTAATATGTTAGAGTTTGCAGTTGTTGTAGGCCTGGTTTTTATTTTGGCGATAATACTATTATTGGTCAGAATACAAAAATTAGTTAAAGTAGTAAAAAGTAAAAAAACCGGTGAAGACGTAGAAGAAGTACCAGAAGGTAATAGAACCAATGCCAGGTTTCTTATGATATTTATGGTAGTATCTTTTATTGCTGCTGCCTGGTATTCTATTGCCAATTTTGATGTGTACAATTTACCAGTAGCCTCAGAACATGGTCAAGAAATAGAAACTTTGTTCTGGGTAACAATGGGTATTACAGGATTTATATTTATTCTTACCAATGTATTGTTGTTTTATTTCTCTTATAAATATCAATATAAGAAAGATAAGAAAGCTCTTTATTATCCTGATAATACCAAATTAGAAGTAGCCTGGACAATAGTGCCAGCCATAGTTTTAACACTTCTGGTTATATGGGGATTGAAGACCTGGAATGATATGATGGGTAAAACTCCTGATAATGCCGAAGTAGTTGAAATTATGGGATATCAATTTGCCTGGGCAGCAAGATATCCTGGCAGTGATAATAAATTGGGGAGCTACGATTATCGTTTGATCGACCCAATAAATATTTATGGGCTTGATTTAACCGATCGAACTGCTTTTGATGACTTTACTCCGAGAGAAATCCATATTCCTGTCAATCATCCTATCCTTTTTAAGATAAGAGCCAGGGATGTATTACATAGTGTATTTGCACCTCATTTTCGCTTAAAAATGGATGCTGTTCCTGGTATGCCAACTCAATTTTGGTTTGTACCTACAAAAACCACTGCAGAAATGCGGGAAGAATTGGGTAATCCGGAATTTAATTATGAAATTGCCTGCACAGAAATTTGTGGCCGGGGTCATTTTTCAATGAAAATGCTGGTTGTAGTAGAACCAATGGAAGAATATAAAAAATGGAAAGCAGAACAAAAATCTTGGCTATCCAAAAATCCTGAGTACTTGGCAAAAGTACCGGAAAAGTTGAGGCCTTTGGCACTTTTAAAGACGGGAGTTGAAGAAAGTTCAGTTACTGTTAAATAAGTTAATAAAATAAACTAAAAATATTAAAGCGTATGTCAGTTACCGACTTGCATTCCAATACAGAACTAGATAATCAGTCTCATGGTGATGATCATGGTCATGAGCATAAAGAAAGCTTCATATCGAAGTATGTCTTTAGTATGGATCATAAAATGATTGCAAAACAGTATATGTTTACTGCAATGTTTTGGGCAATCGTAGGGGGTTTATTGTCAGTTGTTTTCAGGCTTCAATTAGGTTTTCCTGATGCTGACCTTATCTGGCTAAAACCATTTTTGGGTAAATGGATTTCAGAAACTGGTCAGCTAGACCCTGAGTTTTACCTTGCTATGGTAACCATGCACGGAACAATTATGGTCTTTTTCGTTTTAACTGGTGGACTTAGCGGTACATTTAGCAATTTTCTGATTCCATTGCAAATAGGTGCTAGAGACATGGCTTCCCCATTTATGAACATGCTGTCTTATTGGTTATTTTTTGTTTCTAGTGTAATCATGTTTGTTTCATTCTTTATTCCTGATGGTCCGGCAGCTGGTGGATGGGTTGCTTACCCCCCCTTAAGTGCCTTAAGTGAAGCATTGTCTGGTTCCGGTGGCGGTATGACCATGTGGCTCATAGCCATGGTTTTCTTTATAGCTTCTACTTTGATGGCGGGTATCAATTATATATCTACGGTTATTAATATGCGTACCAAAGGTATGTCTTTTTCTAAAATGCCATTAACTATATGGGCGTTGTTTTTGACTGCAATAATAGGTCTTTTGTCATTTCCTGTTTTATTCTCGGCTTCTCTTCTTCTAGTATTTGATAGAGGTTTCGGAACTAGTTTTTTCTTATCTGATATTTATATAGCCGGGGAGGCTTTAACTAATGTGGGTGGTAGTCCTGTTTTATACCAACACCTGTTCTGGTTTTTAGGACATCCAGAGGTTTATATTGTACTTTTACCTGCATTGGGTATGACATCAGAAATTATTGCTACCAATGCACGTAAGCCGATATTTGGGTATCGTGCAATGATCGGTTCAATGTTGGGAATTGTTATATTGTCTTTTGTGGTTTGGGCCCATCATATGTATGTGTCGGGTTTGAATCCATTTTTGGGTTCCGTATTTATGATACTTACGCTTATTATCGCAGTTCCTTCTGCAGTAAAGGTTTTTAATTATTTAACCACCTTATGGAAAGGTAATATTAGATTTACCCCGGCCATGTTATTTTCTATCGGTCTGGTGTCTTTCTTTATCTCTGGTGGATTGACAGGTATATTTTTGGGTAATTCTGCGCTGGATGTGCCTTTACATGATACATATTTCGTAGTAGCTCATTTTCACCTGGTAATGGGGAGTGCATCATTCTTTGGTCTGTTAGCGGGTATTTATCATTGGTTCCCCAAGATGTTTGGTCGAATGATGAACAATAAATTAGGCTACATTCATTTTTGGTCATCATTTATAGGTATTTATTTAATATTTTTCCCAATGCATTATTTGGGTATCAGTTTATTCCCAAGAAGGTACTATTCCTTCACCAGTTTTGATGCCTTCAGCACGATGGGAGATTTGAATTCTTTTATCAGTATTGCCGCTTTTTTAACAGTAGCAGCGCAGTTTATTTTTCTGTATAATTTCTTTCATAGCCTATTTTGGGGTAAAAAAGCTTCTACAAATCCATGGAAATCAAATACCCTGGAATGGACTACTCCTGTACTTCCGGGGCACGGCAATTGGCCGGGTGCAATACCTACTGTTTATCGATGGCCTTATGATTATTCCAAGCCAGGAGCGAAAGATGATTTTATTCCACAAACTGTGCCTTATTCGGAAACTCATGAATCTAATTTACCTCATGAAAACGAAATGCTTGATCAACGATCTGCTGGAGGAGTTGATGATGATGTCAAGAAAAGAGAAGAAGAACAAAAATAATTAGGGCTTTATTGTATAAAGAAAAATTAATGATAATAACAAAAGCTGAAAATATATCTTTTGGTCAGGTATTACGCGTTAAGTTAAAGGACTACATGGAGCTTGTCAAGTTAAGATTATCGTTTTTGGTAGTCTTTTCTTCCGCTTTTGGTTTTATACTTGGTAGCGTGGCTAGTGTTGATTGGTTTACTTTGTTAATGTTTAGTATCGGTGGTTTTTTGGTGTCAGGTGCATCTATCACCATTAATCAAATTGCCGAGAAAGACTATGACAAGTTGATGAAGCGAACTGCTAATCGCCCTCTTCCCACGGGTAGAGTTGACAATAATGAAGCTATTTTATTTGCTGGTATTATTGGGATAATTGGTTTAGGTATAATATTAATTTATACCAATCTATTTACCGTACTGCTTGCGTTGTCCAGCATGTTATTGTATAGTTTTGTATATACCCCTTTAAAAAGGGTAGGGCCAATAGCAGTTTTAGTAGGAGCATTTCCCGGAGCTTTACCACCTTTATTGGGTTGGGTAGCAGCTACCGGAGCCATTAGTTACGAGGCGGTTATTATTTTTGGGATTCAATTTATATGGCAATTTCCTCATTTTTGGGCTATTGCATGGATCGCAGATGAAGATTACAAAAAAGCTGGTTTTAAACTATTACCTTCCGGAGGTAAAAAAGATATGAACACAGCAATTCAAATAATGATCTATACATTATTCCTCATTCCATTGGGTTTATTACCTGCAAAATTTGGTCTTACCGGCATCAATTCTGCCATAGTAGCCACAGTTTGCGGAGTATTATTTTTAAGCCAAACCTTTTGGTTGATGAAAGATGGAAGTCGTAAATCGGCATTGAAAATAATGTATGGTTCATTTTTATATTTACCTATAGTACAGGTAGCTTATTTATTAGATAAAATATAAATGAATAATAGAAATAATACAATTGAAAAAGCAAAAATGCCACTTTCAATGCATCCGCAAAAATTTGCTTTGTGGTTATTCATTGTTTCCGTGGTTATGATTTTTGCTGCACTTACTAGTGCTTATATTGTAAGAGAATCTGATGGTAATTGGCTAGAGTTTGAATTACCTTCCTTATTTTCTATCAATACAGGTATAATTTTGTTAAGTAGTGTAACCATGCATTGGGCTTATTTATCGGCCAAAAAAAACAATATCAATAATATTAAAATTGGGCTTTTAATTACGCTTGGCCTGGGCCTGGCATTTTTAATTGGTCAATACTATGCCTGGCTACAACTTGATAGCATGGATGTTTATTTTGAAGGAAATCCTTCCGGCTCATTTGTTTACGTGCTTTCAGGTTTACACGGATTTCATATTATTAGCGCTATTGTCTTTGTTTTAGTAGTATTAATTAATACTTTGCAATATAAAATACATAGTAGGAACATGATCAGAATGGAAATGCTAACTACGTTTTGGCATTTTCTAGACTTTTTATGGGTGTATTTGTTTTTGTTTTTATTGTTAAATAAATAATATATAAGCTAACTTAATAACGTTATGGCAACAACTTCTGCGGAGGTACTTCATGATACAAAAAAAAGAAGTATATGGGATGGAGGGCAATCTCCATTTAAAGCAAGCTATGGAAAGTTGATGATGTGGTTCTTTCTGCTTTCTGATGCTTTTACATTCTCAGCATTACTTATTTCTTATGGATTGGTTCGCTATAGCCATATGTCCTATAGTGGATCAGTAGAAAACTTTACTTTTTCACAAGAATACTGGCCAATACCTGAAAAAGTTTTTGAAGCAGTTCCATTTTTACATGGTGTTCCTTTGCCTTTGGTGTTTGTAGGTATCATGACCTTTATATTAATTGCCAGTAGTGTAACGATGGTGCTAGCGGTAGAGGCTGGTCATAGAATGGATAGAAAAGGCGTAGAAAAATGGCTGTTATGGACATTAATTGGTGGTATAGCTTTTCTTGGGTGTCAAGCCTGGGAATGGTCGCATTTTATCCATGGTACCGAGGCTGGTGGAATGTTAGCTGATGGATCAATTTTTAGAGGTGCCACCTTGCAGATAAATCAATATGGTCCGCCTACTTTTGCCGCTTTCTTCTTTTTTATCACTGGTTTTCACGGTACTCATGTTTTAAGTGGCATTATATTAAATTTTGTAGTGTTTTATAATGCAGTAGTAGGAAAATATGAAGAAAAGGGGCATTATGAAATGGTGGAAAAAGCCGGTTTATATTGGCACTTTGTTGACTTAGTTTGGGTATTTGTTTTTACATTCTTTTATTTGGTTTAAAAAATATTTATTATGGCAGCTTCAAACGTTGAAGAAAAGAGACACGAGCACACAACTAATTCCAAAGTAATTTGGAGAACTTTTTGGATTTTGTTCATTGTAACTGCCTTGGAGTTTTTGGTTGCTTTCACACTACCTCATGACTATAAGGTTCTAAGAATAGGAATATTCATTGCCATGACAATTGTAAAAGCTTTTTATATAGTTTCTGAATTTATGCATTTAAAGCACGAGGTGAAAACATTAGTATGGTCCATTTTAATACCCATGATATTTGTTGTTTGGTTAATCATTGCATTATTGGTAGAAGGTGGTAGTGTTTTCCAGGTAAGATATTAAGTATTGAAATGAAATGGATTTTCAAGGCTGGATTATTGGTTTCATTACTAGCACTGCCTGTGCTAATTTATGTCTTTCTGCAGCTTTTTGGACAAAATTATTACGAACTTCCTGTTTATTATGAAGAAGGTATTAGCAATCCACCATCAGCTTGCCAAGAACCTTATTCAGCTCCTGTACAAGTTGATTTAATTTCATTACAAGATACAACAGTTTTTACTGAACAAAATGTTATTACCATTCTAGCTTTTGTAAAGGGTAAATGTGGAGATGATTGCCAAATTAAATTTAATCAAATTACTAGATTGCTAAACTTCTTTATGCCGCAAAAAGATAGTTTACGGGCAGTAGTTATAGTAGTTGGAAATGATAAAGAAAAAATAGTCAATCAATTTGACATTCAAGATAACTTATATTTTGTTACACTTTTAGAAAATGAATGGCAAGAATTTAGTAATTGTGAGCTATTAATGCCACTTAGTGATCAGCAAGAAGTTGAAGCTATTCATCAAGTTGTGTTACTTGATGAATATAATAGGATTAGGGGATATTATAATGGTTTAAGTCTGGAGGAAATTGATAGACTTACCACTGAAATTAGATTATTGCTTTATGAGTACCAACAGAAATCCTGAACAAAATTTATCCACTGATAAAAAGTCTAAAATTATAATTTGGATTCTTTCAGTGGCTATTCCTGTGGCAGTGGCAGTATTAATTATCATGCCTCAGCAAGTAATATTTCAAGGTAAATGGGTTTTTGCATTACCCCATTTTAATGCAGTTATAAACTCTGCCACCACTATTTTATTAATAGCTGCTTTAATTGCCATTAAAAAACAAAAGGCAAATTTGCACAAAAGATTAATGATTACGGCTTTTATTTTGGGGGCGCTATTCTTGGTTTCCTATGTCATTTATCATGCCAGTGCTCCCAGCACAGTATATGGCGATTTTGATGCGAATAGTGAAGTAAGTCAGGAAGAACTATCGCAACTGACTATTCCCAGAGGCGTATATTTATTTATATTATTAACACATATTTTATTAGCAGTGGCGGTAGTGCCTTTGGTATTATTAGCAATGAATTACGCCATTCGAAGAATTTTCGACAAACATGTAAAAATTGTTAAGTATGCTTACCCTATCTGGTTGTATGTATCGGTTACAGGTGTATTGGTTTATTTGATGATAAGTCCTTTCTACAATTTTTGATCGTTTTTATTACACTTAATAGTTCTTCCCATTTATTTACCTTTTTTTCACGTTCAATATATATTATCTTAGGCAATCCATCAATATTATTTTGCCTTAAATGAACAATAACTTAATTGAGCAGGAGCGATTAAAAATTCTTTCTTCTTATCATGTTCTTGATACGGTTAATGAAAAAGAGTACGATGATTTAGCTGAATTAGCTAAATTCATTTGTAATGCACCGATTGCATTAATTACTTTCGTAGACGAAAATCGTCAGTGGTTCAAATCATGTTTTGGACTTAACCTAAACGAGACCAGTCGCGATATTTCCTTTTGTCAATACACTATCATGGATGATGAAATTTTGGAAATAAAAAACGCCACGAAACACCCTCTTTTCAAGAATAATCCACTAGTTACTGAGGAGCCTTATATTCGATTTTATGCCGGAGCACCATTAATTACTCCTTCAGGACATAGGCTTGGGTCTCTCTGTATTATTGATCGGCAACCAAGAGAATTAAATGATGATCAGAGAAAAGCCTTAAGAACCCTGGCAGATGCTGTGATGACCAATTTAAATTTGAGATATCAACAACAACAAGCCAATGAAAACGCTCGTGAATTACAAAAAGCAAATAAAGAATTAAGTAAATTAAATCAAAGTTTGAGGCTAAATGAAGCAAAACTTGAGAATAACGTTAATGAGGTTAATATTTTACGTGAAAAAGAAAAATCTCAAGCTGAAATTTTTAAACATTTTATTGAGAATGCCGAGGATCTAATTTTTAATATTGATCCTACTTTATGCTTTTCATATGTAAATCCAACCACCATTAAATATACTGGGTATTCCAAGCAAGAGTTAGAAGGTATGCAATATTTTCAACTTATTAGAAATGATTATCAGCAAAAGGTTCGACAATTTTATCAAAAGAAGCTAGCTGGGCAAATAGAAAATACTTATTTTGAATTTCCAATAATTACTAAGGAAGGCCGGGAGATATACCTGGGCCAAAAAGTCAAAATAGAATATGAAAATGGCAAGTTTAAAAATATTAAAGCCATAGCCAGAGACATTACTGAGAAATATGAAGCTGAAAAAAAACTGCTCGAGAAAGATGAACTTTTGGAAGAGACTCAGGAGCTAGCTCGGATGGGCGGATGGGAATTATTGTTGTCTTCAGGTGAGCTTATATTTACCAAAGAGGTGTACAGAATACTATCGTTAGAGGTAAACCAGTTGGTAACGCCAAATTTGATACTGGAGATGATGAATAAAGAAGACCGGTTGTTAGTGGAAAAGGCGATAAACACCGTACGCAATACCGGGAAGGCCTATAATCTGGAGTTTCAATTGAAAAAACAAAATGCAGAAAATATTTGGGTGAAGAGCTATGCAAAAATAAAACATAAAGATGGCTTGCCTTACAAGATTGCTGGAACTATACAAGATATTACTCAGCGAAAGAAAATGGAGGATGAGCAAAAAAAAATGCTACTCAGGCTTTCCACCATTATTGAGAATATAAATGGTGCTGTACTTCTAGAAAATGAATATAGACAAATAGTGCTGGTTAATAATCAATTTTGTGATTATTTTCAAATACCAATGGCTCCGACAGAAATGATTGGCATTGATTGTTCTGATGCTGCTGAAAATTCAAAGCATTTAATGCAAAATCCTGACGAATTTGTAGTAAAAGTTCATGAGATTCTGCAAGAGCGTTTGCCGGTTTACAATGAAGAAGTTTACTTTAAAGATGGACGAATTACAGAAAGAGATTACGTGCCATTGTACATCGAAAATACATATGTTGGCCATTTGTGGTTTTACAAGGATATTACCTGGAAGAAAAACCATGAATTAGAATTGACTAATGCTAAAAAAGTTGCAGAAGAGGCCGCGAAGGTTAAGGAGCAATTTCTTTCTACCATGAGTCATGAAATACGCACCCCTTTAAATGCGGTATTAGGAATAACCCAGTTGATGATGAATCAAAAGCCAGAACCAACCCAGATGCATAATTTAGAGCTCCTGAAGTTTTCTGCAGACAATTTAATGGCACTCATTAACGATATACTTGATTTCAATAAAATAGATTCGGGCAATCTGCAGCTGCAAAATATAAGTTTTAATTTACATTATCAATTGAGAGGGATTGTCGAAACTTTTAAATATAAAGCATCGGAAAAGGGTGTTTTACTTAACTTACATATTGGCGATGGCGTTCCTGCTTATGTTACTGGCGATCAAGTGCGTATTGGGCAAATTTTAATTAATTTGGTATCAAATGCGATTAAATTTACCGAAAAAGGAAGTGTAACATTATCTGTAAATACCGCTAAGGATAACAATCTTAATTTTAAAATAATCGATACAGGAATAGGTATAGACGAAGATAAATTAAAATCAATATTTGATAGGTTTTTACAAGCCGATCAGGGTATTAATAAAAAGTATGGGGGAACCGGTTTAGGCTTAGCAATATCGAAGAAGCTGGTGGAGTTAATGCAAGGCCGCCTGGAAGTAACAAGTGAACCGGGAAAGGGCTCTTGCTTTGAATTTACTATAAATCTACCCAGAGGAAAGCAGGAAGAAATTGATGTTAGCGAACAACTACCCGATCTTAGCTTTCTCAAATTGAAAGTGCTGGTAGTGGAAGACAATGAAATAAATATGTTTGTAGCTGTCAGCTTTCTTGAAATGATGGGCGTAAAAGCGGATCAAGCTGTAGACGGAGAAGAGGGATTGCAAAAAATAGAAAAAAATAAATATGATCTTGTGCTGTTAGATTTGCAAATGCCGGGACTCTCTGGCTTTGAAGTTACTGAAAAAGTTAGATTGCGAAAAGAGCAATACTTCAAAGATTTGCCAATTATAGCTCTTACGGCCACATCATTGCAAAATGCGGGTGAAGAAGTGATCTCGAAAGGAATGACCGGATACTTGCCCAAACCCTTTGAACAACAAGATTTATATCAGAAGATAATAAGCTGTATTTCGAAAGAAAAAAAGGATGAATTTAAAAGTATGCTTAGCCAATAATAAATTAAACGACAAAATAATATTGCTATCAGAAATTAAAAGTTAATTTTTAGAACCTAGTACTAGTTGTTTTTGTTCCTTATACGTGATAATTTTGCAAGCTTATGGTGAAAAGAACAATTAAAAGAATATCTATATTTATTTCTATTCTGATAATAACTGCAGTAAATTCGGGGCTTGCTCTTGCCCAATGCGCCATGTGTCGCGCTACGGTGGAAAATAACGTGAGCAATGGAGAATTAGGAATAGCCAGTAACCTCAATACCGGGATTTTGTATTTATTTTTTGCACCCTACCTGGTAATTGGTGTAGTGGGATATTTTTGGTATAAAAGTAGTAAAAAGAATGCCTCAAAAGTCACAATTCAGCGCAATTTTAAACAATAAGTGCCCTAGATGTCGTACAGGAGATATGTTTCAGTACCCTGTCACTAAAATTTCTAAGTTTGACCAAATGTATAAGAAGTGTCCTCATTGTGGTTTGCATTATGAACCTGAGCCAGGATTCTTTTTTGGAGCCATGTACATTAGCTATGCATTTTCCGTAGCCATATTTGTGGCCGTGGCATTAATTTTGTTCGTAGTGTTTGGCGATCCGGATTTATGGGTATATGTAATCGTTATTCCTTTATCAGTAATACTTCTTTTACCTTTAATTTTTCGGCTTTCGCGATCCATCTTCCTTCACGCTTTTGGTGGGGCATCGTACGATCCGAAATATAGATAAATGTGAATGAAACAAAATTTATTGTAAAAAACTCAAATTATAATATTCTATTAATAGCGATAGTATCAATTGCTATTGCTTTATTACTGCGATTTTTTTACAATGATAATTTCCTCAATACTGATCAATTTGCTGATTTAATTGAAGTTAAAGTAAAAAATCAGTTGGATATAGTAGAAGATCAAGCGGAATGGTTAGAAAAAAACTATAAAATTCAAGATAGGCAATTTACTACAATTAACGCGGTTGCCAATTTACCAGTTTTTATATTTGAAAATGAACGTTTGATTTTTTGGTCTTCCTATCATTTAGTTCCAGCCCACAAAGATTTACAAGGCAGTTATAAATATCATTTTATAAGTAATGCTCAAGGCAAGTTTATTGTGAGAAAAGTATCGTTGGAAAATGCCGAAGCTTTCATTCTGCTGCCTGTTTATTACAATTACCTGATCGATAATAAATATGTTGAGCCCGGCTACAACAAAGAGATTATTAATAATTCGAATGTTGCCATTGTTCCACCAGAAGAAGAAGGGGCTCATAAAATAGAATATCAGAATCACGTATTTTTCGGATTAAAGTTTCAGGAAAATTATCGTACAGTCTTAAATCCACTTTCCTTGTTGGTAAGTATATTGATTCTTGTTTCAATTATTTTGGTTTTGATATTGATGTATCGCTACATAAAGAATTTACAAAAACAAGGTAAGTACGATTATGGACTGGTAGTTTTAATAGTTACTCTGCTTTTATTTCGCTTTTTAATGTTGGTTTTTAATTATCCGGGAGGTTTAATTGCATTTCGGTTATTCAATTCAATTTATTATGCTTCTTCAATTATTAATCCAAGCCTCGGAGATTTACTTTTAAATCTACTGTGCGTTCTATTCGCCGCCGCCTATTTGTATGGCCATTTTCACCGTTTCAAAAGCTTTCACCGATTAAATGCAGCTTCTGAGCAGGTAAAAGCCATAGTAGCTACTATCTTAATTACAGGTAATTATTTACTGCTGTATTTAATTTATTATATTGTGAGGGCGCTTAATTTTCATTCTCAATGGTCGCTTGATATAAACTCTAGTATTAGCTTTTCCTATTTGAAGATAGTTAGCTTACTCATTATTTTCCTTAGCTTTGTTTTTTATTTACTCATCTCATTTGTTATATACAAAACATTCGTTCGTCTCCATCGAAAGGCATTTTTCAGATTTTGGTTCGACTTGGCAGTTGGCATCCTAATATTTGTAACCATTGGTTTAATTTTTAAATTTAATTTCCTGTTAATTGCAATAGTTGGTACCATTTATTTTGTGAGCTTGTACTTTCTCAATTTGCCTGTTTACCTCAACAGTATACAATATAAAACTATCCTCTATTTATTTGCTACCGCTGTTGCTTTTGCTTTTGTAGGTTCTTATAGTATTTATACATATGACAAAGAAAAGGAGGAAAATAGGCGAGAACGGCTGGCAGATCAATTATTAATGGATCATGATTATCATGGAGAATATTTGCTATTTGAAGCACTAGAAAAAATAGAAAATGATGTTTTGATTAAAAGCAGAATGCTCAATCCTTTTTTTCAATCAACTGAAGTGATTAAGCAAAAAATAAAGAGGGTGTATCTCAATAACTATTTTGATAAATATGAAATAAACATATATCTTTTCGGCACCAATGGCGAAATGCTAAATCAGCCAGTTTCTGAACTCAATTTTTATAACTTTAAGGAAAAATACGAAGCTTTTGCTACCGATTATGATAATATATATTTTATTAATCAGCGTGATGTAAATATACCAAAAAAATACTTCGCTTTTGTACCAATAGAGCGCTTTGGCTACAATATAGGTAATATTCTAATCGAGCTCAATTTGAAAAGATTGGTGCCCAATAGCGTGTACCCTGAGTTACTTATTGATCAAAGTTACCTTCAGCCTTATTTTTATAACAATGAGTTTAAAGATTACAGTTATGCAGTTTTTGAAGAAGGCCAGGCAATATTCAGTTCCGGAAATTTTAATTACAATAACTTAAATAGGTCATTGTTTGATGATGAAGAGTTTTTAGAACAAGGAGTAGTGATCAATGATTTATTACACTATGGCAAGCAATCTGCTAATCGGCTAATTGTAGTCAGTAGCCAACCTTATCCGTTTTTTAATTACATCTCCAATTTTTCATTTATATTTCTTTTGATAATTTTTTGTAATTTCTTGCTATTCGGAGTCTACGCCATTTATTTCAGCTTTTCCGAGGTCAATCTTAATTACGCTGCAAAAATTCAGCTGTATTCCAATTTTGCTTTCTTTTTGCCTTTACTGGTAGTAAGTATTACAACCTTAAGTTTATTAATATCGTCTAATCACCGAGAAGTGCAAAATGAATATTTGACCAAAGCCGAAAATATAAGCTACGAATTAGTTGATCCGTTGTATCAATATTCGCGCAATAGATTAGCTGCAGGCAAAGAAGATCTTACCAGCCAATTAATACAAATTGCCAGATATAGTGGTGTTGACATAAATTTATTCAATAAGAAAGGAAGGCTGATTGCCAGTAGTCAGCCAATGATTTATGAGAATCACTTATTAAGCGAATACATCAACCCGGGTGCCATGGCCCATATTGTAGAGCAGCAAAATAATAGTGTGATACTAGATGAATCAGTGGGAGAACTTACTTATAAATCTACTTATGTCACGGTTAAATATTTGACCACCGGAGAAAACATCGGCATTCTCAGTATTCCATTTTTCGAATCAAAGCTTGAGCTCGATAATCAGATCATTGATATTTTTACTTATATCATCAATATATTTACTATTATATTTATAATATTTCTGATAATTTCTTATTTCGCTTCAAAGTGGCTCACTTTTCCTTTGCGATTGATCACCCAAAAAATTCGTAAAACCACATTAGCAGAAGTAAATGAGCCACTTACCTGGAACAGCGATGACGAAATAGGTTTGCTGATAAAGGAATATAACAAGATGCTGGAGAACTTGGAAGAAAGTAAAAAGGCACTGGCAAGAAGCCAGAAAGAGTCGGCTTGGCGTGAAATCGCTCGTCAAGTAGCCCATGAAATCAAAAATCCGCTCACTCCCATGAAACTTACTTTGCAGCATCTCAAGCGGATGATGGAGAGCGATACTACGTCTAAAGATAACATTGCCACTCGGCCTATTAATACGCTGTTGCACCAGATAAATACTTTAAGTGATATTGCAGAATCATTTTCGGCTTTTGCCAAAATGCCCATACCGGAAAGTGAAAGGTTTGAAATAAGCTCAATTCTCAAAAAAACCATCAGCTTATACCAATCTCGCGAACAAGGTCACCTGGAAACCGATATACCCCAAGGCATTTTTTATGTAATAGGTGATGAACAGTGGATGGGAAGAATTTTTTCGAATTTGATAATCAATGGATTTCAGTCAGTACCGGAAGAACGTGAGCCTGTGGTAAAGGTAATTATGCAAAGTACTGGTAGTAAATTGAGTATTGAGATAAGAGATAATGGTACCGGAATTCCGGAAGATATTGTGGATAAAATTTTCATCCCCAATTTCAGTACCAAATCTCACGGTTCAGGTATCGGATTAGCAGTAGCCAAGCGAGGGGTGGAGCATGCCGGAGGTAAAATTTGGTTTGAGACCGAAGAGGGTAAAGGCACTTCCTTTTTTATTGAACTGCCACTAGATAAGGAAGTAGTAAAGTGATGGATAAGTGTAAAAGGTGCGATTTGTGATATAGTTAGCCTTTATCGCTTTCTCATTTACTTCCTAAAAATGGCCTGACTGTTTCTTTAAAATAATCAGGCCACTTTTATCAAAGATATTATTATTCTTCGTTAGGTGCTTACTTCACGTAAAACTCTTCAGCGCCCATCATGTATCCATCAGTAAATATTTCAACTTTGTGCTTGCCAGGGTCAAATTCGCTCCCTTTTTCATAAACAAAGGTTAGTTGCTGACCGGAATTATCAAAAAGTATTTCTTGCTGTGCAGTATAAAACTCTTCTTTACCCTTGTACATAAATGAGCCTGATCCTCTCGCAACATCAAAAAGAACATTGCCGTCGGGATCTACCACTCTTACCAATATTTCTTTACCCTCAACAGGCGCAACTTCATTTTCACCTATTTTAAAAGATACTTTCAATTTGTCTGCCTGACGGCTTCTGAATTCTCCTTCGCGTTCTTTCCCTCGACTATTTATACCAAATATTTGGATATTTTCGGCTTTTAATCGAGAGGCCATTTCTACTTTTTCCGTTAGTTTTTGCTGCGTTTGAGACAATTCGGATATCGAATCATTCAACTGATTTTTTTCTGTTTTTAAATCAGTGTTTTCAGAAAGCAATTCGGTATTTACAGCTTTTAAATTAGCTATTTCCTTGTCTTTCATTTTAAGCAGTTGGGCGTATCCTTCTACTTTATCTTTTATTTTTTTGTAAGATGACCAGGCTATTTGATTCGAATTCTTCAATTCTTGAATTTCAGTTTCCATGCTAGCCCTCACTGTTTTCAATGAATCCACATTTTCTCCCAATCGCTCCAGTTGAATGATTTTTTCATCAAGTTCTGTTTGCATTTGGGTCAATTCAGTAGATTTGCTTTCCAATTCAGCGGCAATAAATTTCTTGTCTTTATTTGAGTCATAAATAAGATAACCAGCTACCAGAAGTGTAGCTACTAAAATTCCAATTACAATAAAAACACCTTTGTTGCTTTTGGCTTTATTGTTAGTGTCCGGAGTTTTCTCTGACATTTTCTTTTCCCTCTTTTAAATAAATTAATTTTTTAAATAGCAAATCGGCGTAAAATTACAAATCTTTAAGCTAAACAGTTATCGCAATTTTTAATTATTTATTATGTCATTCAATAAATAAAGCTTGATTTATAAGCTTTTAGCTCATTTGCTATTACAGTTGAATGTTTGGACCCGAAATACCTCAATAATGTTGATTCGTTTATTCGTTGATTCGTTTATTTGTTTATTTGCTTGTGTTTGGACTCGAATACCGAAATACCCAATAATGTTGATTTGTTGATTCGGTTATTTGTTTATTTGCTTGTATTTTGACTTGAATAATGTTGATTTGTTTATTTGTTTATGTGTTTATTTGCTTTTGGACCCGAATACCCAAATACCCCAATAATGTTGATTCGTTGATTTGTTGATTCGGTTATTTGCTTGTGTTTTGACCCGAATACCCAAATACCCAAATAACCAAATACCCAATAATGTTGATTCGTTTATTTGTTTATGTGTTTATTTGCTTTTGGACCCGAATACCCGAATACCCAAATAACCAAATAACCAAATACCCCAATAATGTTTATTCGTTGATTCGGTTATTTTCTTATATTTTGACCCGAAAATATTTCAATATTTATAAACATGAAAAGATAAAAAATCATTAAAACTATTGAATTAGTTGGTTAACTAAAAAAATAGTTTTACCTTTGAGGTATGGATGATAACAATAATACCCAAATAAAAGAACTAACGAAAGCAGAAGAGCAGGTAATGCAAATTCTGTGGGATATTAGAAAAGGTTTTGTTAAGGATATTCTGAAAAAGATGCCTGAGCCTAAGCCAGCCTATAACACGGTTTCTACCATAGTTAGAATTTTGGAGAAAAAAGGGTTTGTGAGTTATAAAGCTTATGGTAAGACTCATGAATATTTTCCTTTGATAGAAAAAGATGAATACCGCAGTTTTTCTTTAGGTACATTAATGAAAAATTATTTTGGAGGTAAAATCGAGAAAATGGTTTCCTTTTTTGCTCGTGAAAATAAAATGGATGCCAATGAGCTGGAAAGGTTGATCTATTTTGTGCAACAAGATATTGATAAAGAACAAACAAAAAAAGAAGACAATGAACGCGATAGTTAATTTTTTCCTGGAAACCCTGATTTGCTTTAGTTTGTTTTTTGCAGTTTATTACCTTTTGCTGCGCAACGAATCGTGCTTTCAGTACAATCGTTTATATTTATTGATTACTGCAATTATCAGCGTGGCTTTTCCTTTGATCAATATTCAATTTGTTACCGAGAATGTCGCTTTACATACGCTTACAGTGGAGCAGGTAGTTTATTTGCCCGAGGTAACAGTAGGTGCAGAAAGACCTGATGCCGCGGCTTCAACTAAGAATTATTGGCTTACAGGGTTCATCATTATTTATTTTACAGGTGTAGTTTTTGTTCTGTTGAGACTGGTATTGGAATTTGTAAAAATAGCCAGGTTGTATCTATTAGCGCGCGAGACCGATGCTGTAGAAGGTAACATTGTATTGACTAATGGTCAAGCTCCCACCTTTTCTTTCCTGAATTTTATATTTCTAGACAATAGCAGCTATAAAAATGATAAGGAAAAAATGCAGGTGATCAGACATGAGATGGCGCATGTAAAGCATCGACATACCTGGGATATTCTTTTTCTGGAATTGTTGGCAACCGTATTTTGGTTTAACCCTGTAATTCGCTGGTATAAAAAAGCTATCGCTGAAACTCACGAATACATTGCCGATCGTGAAGCTTTGCACCATGCCGACAAAGAAGGGTATGTAAAAACATTGGTTCATCAAGGGTTGAACCAAATGAACATCAGCCTGGTACAGCCATTCAATGCCAGCCAATTGCTCAAGCGAATTAATATGATGGATAAGTATAACCAGCCCACCCGCCTGTTCAAAAGGTTGATGGTAATTCCGGTAGTAGTGGCTGTATTTATCGTTTTCTCTTGCAGTGATCAAATGATCAATATTCCTTCCGCAGCGGAAAAAAATTTACCAGCTACTTGGGAAATAATAGAAAACGCTGAGGCTGCCCCTGATTTAATTACAAAATTAAATGAGTTTGAAAACAATTATCCAAATCATGATTTTCACTTAGTAAAGCACAAAGGCCTTAGTGAAGCATCTTTTATGCTCAACGAAAACTGGAAAATTTTATTTACTGGAAATTATTCATCGCCTGTCATAGCAATAGCTGAGTATGCTCCGGATCAAGATTTTATCACTACTCAAGATGAAGTATTTGCCATAGTAGAAGATCAGCCAGAGCCTTTGGGTGGTATGGAGCAATTATATGAATTTATAGCTGCCAATTTGGAATACCCCGAACAGGCAAAACGAATGGGTATAGAAGGAAAAGTGTTTGTCCAATTTGTAGTAGATACGGATGGATCGATTAAAGCGGTAGAAGTAGTAAAAGGCATAGGTGAAGGATGTGATAATAATGCAGCTAAGGTTGTTGAATCTTTGCCAGCCTGGAAGCCCGGGATTCAGCGAGGCCATCCGGTAAAAGTTCGTATGATTTTGCCAATTACCTTTAAAATAGATCAAGAAAACAAGAGTAGCTCTTCAGAAACAGATGCTGATACAATAGAAATTCAGTTCATAGATTAAAATAATTGTCCGGACACAAAAACGCTGCCTGATCAATGGCGAAACAGGATTCTTACATTTAATTTTTAAACAAACTTAATTTTACAATTATGAAAAGACAAGTTATGATTATATTCATAGCACTAGGATTGCTATGTGTTTTATGGGCCTGCGACAATAACCGGGTAGCTGAAAATTACCAGGTACCTCGATTGGCCAATGTGCCGCAAGGGTTTGTACAGCCAATGACCCTGGATGAAACAACGCTACAACGGTTGAATGATTTACAGGAAAACAGTGACGATGAAATTTATTACCTGCAAACTGCTGCCAGTCAGGATGTTGGCTTACTCGCGGTACAGCTTTGGCAACATAAGTTAAAGATTGAATCTTTTGAGGAGACAGAGAATCAAATCAGCCTGTTAGTGAAAAAAGTGTACAATACGGAGAAAGAAGTATTTCAGATTGTAGAAAATCAGCCGGAACCCAAAGATGGTTTGGCTGCCTTTTACAGTTACATTCAGCAAAACCTGGTTTATCCTGCACAAGCCAGAGAACAAGGAGTAGAAGGCAAGGTGTATATTCGATTTGTGGTGGGCAAAGACGGCTCATTAGAAGATGTAATGGCTGTAAAAGGCATAGGTGCAGGGTGTGACGCAGAAGCTGAGCGAGTGACTAAGATGGCTCCTGACTGGCAGGCCGGCACTATTGCTGATAAGGCGGTAAAAGTTAGAATGATATTACCTATTTCTTTTAAGTTATCTGGCGACGATATAGCAGAAAACGCCACAGCAGATGTTATGCCCCAGCCAATAGGTGGTCAGGCCACATTTATGAAGTATGTACATGACAATATAAAATACCCTGAAGGTGGAAAAAGTAAAGGATTGGAGGGCAAAGTATTTGTTGAGTTCACCGTGAAAAAGGATGGTTCCCTGGCAGATGTCATGCTGAAAAAAGGCGTTGGCAAGTCTCTTGATGCAGAAGCTCTGCGGGTGATGCGAAACTCTCCAGCCTGGAAGCCTGGCAGTAAAGACGGGCAACCGGTTAATGTGAAAATGATTTTGCCAATTACCTTTAAGTTATCTTAAGAGTTACTAATTATTTGATATAAAAACCTGAAGGCTTGAGAATAGCTTGTCAGGTTTTTTTATTTGTGTAAGTTTTTATAAAGATATTCTCCAATAAGCTTAATCCTTCTCAGGCGAAAATCCATAGTCATTTATTTCTAATTCAAGTTTTTTTATCAAATAATGGAAACGTTTTTTATCGGTCTTATATGCTGAATTAGATACAGTGTCGCTTTCCTGCCTTTGGGTTTTAAGTTGGGTTAATAGTATTTCCAGCTGGTCTTTCCTTCTTACTAAAGCATCACCGCTGTTACGGATCGTTTGAAAATGTGAAATTTTTGACAAATTAAATTTTTTATTGGCTAGTGAATTTCAAAATAAGGTCAGCATAATTTATTATGGCTTTTATGATTTGATATGCATTCGCGGCTTTGCTGGTAAAACCCAATTTCCTTGTATATCTTTTATTTATAAAATAAGTGCTACCTTCAATGATAATTGTATCCAGTAAATGCTCTTTTTGTAAGCAGGCCATCTATAAATAGTCATTGAGCAATAAATTCTTAACACCATAAAGTATTAGTCGCTTTATATTTCTTCTCAGGGGGTTTA
>CAZQEZ010000025.1:0-5445 GCA_964592475.1 uncultured Roseivirgaceae bacterium | reverse complement strand
AAATTCTTAACACCATAAAGTATTAGTCGCTTTATATTTCTTCTCAGGGGGTTTACCTAGAGCTGTCTTGATATAAATAAGAGTATTTAACATAATCTACACTCGCCTGTTAACAAAGAAAATCATTTTTCAACTCAAAAGAAACAATTTTTATGTCAAAACCCGATGAATTTCCACAACAACATCAATCCCATCAACCAGGAGTAGAAGAAGTAATGGCTCCAGAGCCTGAAGTAATTCGAGAAAATTACAAAGGTAGTGAAAAATTGAAAGGCAAGGTTGCTTTAATTACCGGTGGCGATAGCGGTATTGGTAGATCAATAGCAGTACATTTTGCTCGTGAAAAAGCTGATGTAGCCATTATCTATTTGCCTCGAGAAAAAGTTGATGCTGAAAAAACCAAAGAAATGGTTGAGGCAGAAGGTCAGAAATGCTGGCTGTTGGAAGGTGACGTAACTGATGAAGCTTTTTGTGAAAATGCAATTAATAAGACCCTTAGCTTTTTAGGAAGCTTGAACATATTAGTTAACAATGCTGGAGTACAATTTCCGAAAGATGAAGTAACCGAAGTAAATAATGAACAGTTTCGGGAAACCTTTAAGGTAAATATTTTCCCTTTTCATTATTTCACTAGCGAAGCCTTAAAACACATGCAGGCAGGCGATACCATAATTAATACTACTTCAGTCACCGCTTTTAGAGGCAGTGCTCACCTGGTAGACTACGCATCAACTAAAGGTGCTATTTTGTCATATTCTCGCAGCCTGGCAAAGAACTTAGCAGAAAAAAGCATTAGAGTGAACACCGTAGCGCCTGGCCCAATCTGGACTCCGTTGATCCCATCATCTTTTGAGAAAGTAAAAAAGTTTGGCCAAAAAGCGGCTATGGGACGTGCTGGTCAGCCATCAGAAGTGGCCCCGGCTTATGTATTTCTGGCAAGTGAAGACGGGAGTTATATTACTGGCCAGGTCATCCATATTAATGGAGGAGAGTTTATTGGTGCTTAGGATAATAATTATTGAGAATATAAATCAAATAATATGAAAAAATTAACGGATGTAAAAGTAGCAATATTAGTTACTGATGGTTTTGAGCAAGTAGAATTAACCGAACCTAAAAAAGCACTTGAAGGTGCTGGAGCAAATGTAGAAATAGTATCCCCAAAAGATGACAAAGTAAAAGCCTGGAACAAAACTGACTGGGGGATAGAAGTAGCGGTAGATAAGAAATTGGACAAAGTAAATGTGGATGATTATCACGCGTTGGTTCTTCCCGGGGGACAAATAAACCCTGATAAGCTGCGTGCTATGGATGATGCCGTTAAATTTACTCGCTCATTTTTTGAAAAGGGAAAACCAGTGGCAGCAATCTGTCATGGACCTTGGACACTTATAGAAGCTGACGTAGTAGCTGGCAGAAATTTAACCAGTTATCATTCTATTAAAACAGATCTAATAAATGCCGGGGCAAATTGGGTAGATAAAGAAGTAGTGGTAGATGGTGGTTTGATTACCAGTAGAAATCCTGGAGATTTAGAGATTTTTAATAAAACTATAATTAATGAATTTTCAATGGCTGCGCAAGAAGTAAATTTGTAATTTAATTTGTTTTTTAACGTTTATTTTATATATTTAGATTGTTGTTTTGGTTATTGATTAATTAATGCAAATGGGGCGGATAATTATTTGCCCTTTTTGTTTATATTGGGATTATATATAAAAAGAGAACCTCCGGCATGAAGGTTCTACTTTAGCAACATTACAGTGATTGGAACTGTAAGAAGTTCTTTTCTCAGCTTATCCGGATACAATTTTGCTAAGGGAAAAAACTACTCAGATTGCCTTAAAATATGTTGAAATATTCTTGATTTTAGTAAGGATATTGGAAAGCAGTTGCAAAACCATTATGTTTAAAAAAAATGCATATTTTTAAAGCGGCTTACATTATATCACCCTAAGTATAGATAAGAAGTAAATTTTGAGCTATTTTTTATTGAATTAATTTTTTTGTGTCGTGAGCAATCACAAGTTCTTCATTGGTAGGTATTACTACTACTTTTACATTAGAGTTTTTACTGCTAATCAACTCTTCAGTGCCCTTTACAGTGGTATTTTTATCCTCATCAAGTTCAATGCCCAGGTAAAGCAAATTATTGCAGGCTACTGATCTTATCTTGGCCGAGTTTTCGCCTATACCACCGGTAAATACCAAAACATCAAGGCCGCCAAGTGCTGCAATATAGCTACCAATATATTTTTTAATTCGGTAGGCATATACATTGACAGCTAGTTCTGCTCGCTCGTTTTTTTCCTCGGCGGCATTCATTACTTCTCTCATATCGGATGATACGCCCGACACCCCCAATAAGCCACTGTGTTTATTTATCAATGTGGTGGCAGCATTAATGGTAATTTCTTCTTTATTCACAATAAAAGTAAATATGCCTAAGTCAAGATCGCCAGAACGTGTGCCCATCATCAAGCCTTCTACAGGTGTGAGACCCATTGAAGTATCTATGGATTGCCCATTTTTTATGGCTGTTAGAGAAGCCCCATTGCCAAGGTGGCAAGTAATAATTCGCTGTTTAGGATAAGGGACTCCTAAAAAATCACAAGCTTGGCTAGAGACAAAACGGTGACTTGAACCATGAAAGCCGTAGCGCCTCAAACCATATTTTTTATACAAAGAGTAAGGTATGGCATACATATAAGCATAATCAGGCATAGTTTGGTGAAAAGCAGTGTCAAATACTGCCACTTGGGGAACCTCGGGGAGCAAATTTTTAATAGCATAAATACCTTTTAAATTGGGTGGATTGTGTAAAGGCGCCAAGTCTATACATTCTTCTATTTTGGCAATTACTTCATCATCTATTAATACACTTTCTTTAAAAGTTTCGGCACCATGTACCACCCGATGGCCTACAGCATCTATTTCATAAAGGCTTTGCAAGCTACCATGGCGTTCGCTTACCATTACTCCCAATATATATTCGATGCCAGCCTGATGATCAATCACTTCACCTACCAGCTTTACAGCATCTCCATCGTTGCGCTTGTTTTTCAAAAAGGAACCATGCAATCCTATTTTTTCGATTCCTCCTTTAGCAAGTATTTCTTTACTTTCCATATCAAAAAGCTGATATTTTATGGACGAACTGCCGCAGTTGAGCACCAATATTTTCATTTTCCTTCTTTTACAATTTGTTAAAAATTAAGGCCGCGTGCTTTTGATCATGTTGCCTTCTTCATCATATTCATAAAATCCCTTACCGGTATTTCTACCCAATTGGTTAGCCCTTACCAATTTTTTCAGTAGGGGAGAGGTTTTGTATTTTACATCACCGAATTCTTTATAAAGGTTGTCAAGCCAACTTGACACTTTGTCTAGTCCCAACTTATCGGCCATGGCAAAAGGGCCAAGTGGCAATCCGAATCCCATACACATTGTAGCGTCAATATCCTCCATGCTGCCTACACCTTCCATTAATATTTCGCAAGCTTCATTGATCAAGGGCACCACCAGGCGTGTGCTTATTATTCCCGGAGATTCATTAACAGAAATTACGCGTTTGTCAAGTAAGCGGGCAAATTTGCATACATCCTGATAAGCATCATCCGACGTATAAAGCCCTTTTACGACTTCTACAATTCTGGTTTCCGGTGCAGGAGATAAAAAGTGGAAACTTACACATCGCTCAGGGTGATCAAGATCTGCCGATATTTCAGTAATTAGCAGTGTGGAAGTGTTGGTAGCAATAATGCATTCAGGAGACACCACGCTTTCAATTTTCTTGAATATTTTTTTTCGCATTTCCACGCTATCTTCCCGTGTTTTATTTTTCACCGCTTCAAGCACTATGTCACTATTATTGAGTATATTGTAATCAATAGATCCATTTATTCTGGATAAAATAGCTCTCTTATCACTATTGGTCATACCCCAGCGCTCAATTAACCTATCCAACTCTTTGCTCAGCATTTGCATGGATTGGTCAATGCGTTCCTGTGATATTTCCACGAATGAGACCTCAAGGCCATGGTCACTGGCCATCCGGCCTATGTTTTGCCCTACATAGCCAAAGCCAATAATTCCAACCTTGTTGAAGGAAGAGTTACTATTTGATGTGCCCTGAAAATTATCTTTGTTGAGCGCGTAATGACTTATTTGTTCTACCTTTTCTTCCATTTTGTAAAAATTATACGTTAAATCTGATTGGCGGTAACAGCAATTAAATGGACAATATCATTCACAGAGCAGCCGCGCGAAAGGTCATTTACAGGGGCTGCCATACCCTGTAGAATCGGCCCAATAGCTTCTGCCCCGGCCATTCTCTGCACTAGCTTATAGCTTATGTTTCCCGAGGCCAGGTCAGGAAATACCAATACATTCGCCTGCCCGGCTATACTGCTTCCCGGTGCTTTTTGTTTTCCCACCGCTTCTATAATTGCTGCATCCGCTTGCAATTCTCCGTCTATCTGCAATTCCGGATTTCTTTCTTTGGCTATTTTGGTGGCTTCTAGTATGGCGTCTATTTTGGCATGCTTGGCACTGCCCTTAGTGCTAAAGCTTAGCATAGCGATGCGTGGCTTAAGTCCGGCAACCGTTTGAGCTGTAATTGCAGAAGAAAGCGCTATTTCGGCCAGTTCTTCCGGGCTTGGGTCAGGATTTACCGCGCAGTCGGCAAAAAGCATGACGCCGTCCTCGCCAAACTGCTTATCGTTAAATATCATCATAAAAGCACCCGATACTACTTTAAATTCGGGTTTGGTTTTAATAATTTGAAAAGCCGGCTTAAGTACATCTCCTGTTGCATTCATAGCACCGGCTACCTCTCCATCAGCATCTCCATTTTTTATCATCAGTACGCCCAGGTATAGTGGATCTTCCACCAGTTTTCTGGCCAGGTCTTCCGTCATGCCTTTATTTTGTCGTAAATAAACCAGGGAAGCTATATAACTGTCCTTCTTTTCATGGGCCGCCGGATTTATTATCTGAGCTTTTTCCAGAAATGCAAGATTTTCTTCCTGAGCTGATTTTAATATTATCTCCGGATTGCCTATTAATGTGATTTTTGCGATTTCGGCCTTAAGTACCTGATTCGCTGCTCTTAAAGTTCTGATCTCAGTTCCTTCGGGCAATACTATTCTTTTTTGCTTTTGGCGGGCGTTTTGACTTATTTGTTCAAGTAGTGTCATGTATTTATTTTTAAAAATATTATCCTCAGTATTTATAATAGCTTAATGAAGATAAGTTTTATAATTAAGTAAAAAATTTCAAAATAATTTATACTTTAATCTTCAATTCTCCTGTAATTTTGACTGCCCTTTCTGCAAGCTTAGCAAATATAAAAATATAATAAGCGGCAAGGTTGAAATACAGGCATAATTTGGTTCTATGTGAAATTGTATGGATAGTTGAATTTTAACTTATTGTTTGTTATTG
>CAZQEZ010000024.1:0-38857 GCA_964592475.1 uncultured Roseivirgaceae bacterium | reverse complement strand
GATGCTCTGAACCAGCTGAGCTAAGAGCCCCTATTTTTTTAAATGGGAATGCAAAGATAGTAATCTGTAATTTATTTGCAAATAAAATCTTTGTGATTATAAAACTATTTTCCAATAAAAAACCCTGTTGAAAAATTCAACAGGGTTTTTTTACCTAAGTGTTAATTATTACTTCTTGTCTTTATCATCAACTTCTTCATATTCAACGTCACTCACGTCATCTCCAGATTGCTCTTCTTTTGGCTGACCGCCGGCTTCTCCGCCAGCTTCAGCTCCTGCACCTGGTTGTCCTTGTCCTTCTTGACCAGCTGTATACATTTCCTGTGCAGCACTTTGCCATACTTGATTTAATTCATTCATGGCATTGTCAATTGCAGTCAAATCCTGTGATTTATGAGCTTCCTTCAGTTGTTCTAATTTGTTGTTAATTGTAGTTCTGTTGCCTTCTGACAATTTATCTCCATACTCTTTCATTTGCTTTTCAGTCTGGAAGATTAATGAATCAGCAGCATTAATTTTTTCAATTCGATCTTTTTCCTCTTTATCTTTGTCGGCATTGGCTTTAGCTTCATTACGCATATTTTCTATTTCTTCATCCGTAAGTCCTGAAGAGGCTTCTATTCTAATGCGTTGCTCTTTGCCAGTACCTTTATCCTTGGCGGAAACATTTAATATTCCATTGGCATCAATGTCAAAAGTTACTTCTATTTGAGGTACACCTCTTTGTGCCGGAGGTATATCTGACAAGTGAAATCGTCCTATAGTACGGTTATCCTTAGCCAATGGACGCTCACCTTGCATTACATGTATTTCTACTGATGGCTGATTATCAGCTGCAGTTGAAAATACTTCTGATTTTTTAGTTGGAATCGTAGTATTCGATTCTATAAGCTTTGTGAATACGCCACCAAGCGTTTCTATACCTAAAGATAAAGGGGTTACATCGAGTAACAATACATCTTTTACCTCACCGGTAAGAACACCACCTTGTATAGCAGCTCCAACTGCAACTACTTCATCAGGGTTTACGCCTTTGGATGGTTTTTTACCAAAGAACTTCTCAACTTCTTCTTGAATTTTAGGTACTCTTGTTGACCCACCTACTAAAATTACTTCATCAATATCAGAAGAAGATAACCCGGCATCTTTTAATGCCAATTTACATGGTTCAATAGACCGCTGAACAAGGTCATCTATAAGTTGTTCAAATTTTGAACGAGAAAGACTGCGCACAAGGTGCTTCGGAATACCATCTACCGGCATTATATATGGCAAGTTAATTTCAGTGCTTGTAGAGCTGGAAAGTTCAATTTTAGCTTTTTCAGCAGCTTCTTTAAGGCGCTGTAATGCCATAGGATCTTTTCTAAGATCAATTCCTTCGTCCTTCTTAAATTCTTCTGCTAACCAATCAATGATACGGCTGTCAAAGTCATCACCACCCAAATGTACATCGCCATTGGTAGATTTTACTTCAAATACACCATCACCTAGTTCAAGAATAGAAATATCAAATGTACCACCACCAAGGTCATACACAGCAATTTTCATTTCCTCGTTTTTCTTGTCCAATCCGTAAGCTAATGAAGCTGCGGTAGGTTCATTGATAATCCTTTTTACTTCAAGGCCTGCTATTTGTCCGGCTTCTTTAGTAGCTTGACGCTCTGCATCATTAAAATAAGCTGGTACAGTAATAACGGCTTCTGTTACTGAAGTACCCAGATAATCCTCAGCTGTGGATTTCATCTTTTGCAAGATCATGGCCGAGATTTCTTGCGGAGTGTAAAGTCTTTCACCAATGCGTACCCTTACGGTATCATTATTTCCTTGCTCCACTTTGTAAGACATATTTTTTCTTTCTGATCCTACTTCAGTATATTTTTTACCCATGAATCTTTTGGCTGAGTAAATAGTGTTGGTAGGATTAGTTATTGCTTGTCTTTTGGCAGGGTCGCCTACTTTTCTCTCTCCATTATCTAAAAAAGCTACAATTGAAGGTGTGGTTCTTCTTCCTTCACTATTTGGAATAACCACTGGCTCATTTCCTTCCATTACGGCTACACACGAGTTGGTAGTACCTAAGTCAATTCCGATAATTTTTCCCATATTAAATTATATTTTTTGTTCTTAAATTTTTTCTTCAATGTATTCATTTTGATTTATCAATGGTTATGCCAATAGGCAAATACTGACATTTTTATGTCATATTGGCAGGATGCTTGCTGGTTACGTAAAAATTTGTCGATTTTTGCTATTATGAGTGATGTTGAAATCTTATATGAAGATAACCATCTTTTGATTGTAAATAAACCTGCTGGCATGCTAAGCCAGGGAGATAAAACAGGTAACCTTACGATTATTGACTGGGGGAAGCAATATATTAAACAAAAGTATAATAAACCTGGTGAAGTTTATTTGGGCTGTGTACATCGTTTAGACAGGCCTGTAAGCGGAGTAATTATAATGGCCAAAACCAGCAAGGCACTTAGTCGACTTAACCAGCTTTTTAAATACAAACAAGTAGATAAAACATATTATGCCATGGTAACGTCTAGTCCTGCCAAAACCACTGGTAAGCTTATTCATTTTCTGGTAAAAGATTCAAAAAAAAATATTACAAGAGCTTTTTCTAATAAAAAACCTAAATCGAAAGAGGCGGTATTAAATTATGTGGTTAAGGAAAAGCATGAAAATAACTATCTTTTAGAAGTGCAGCCACTCACCGGAAGGCCTCATCAAATAAGAGTTCAATTGGCCAGCATGGGATGTCCGATAAAAGGGGATTTAAAGTATGGTGATAAAGCAGGCAATCAAGATGGGAATATAATGCTTCATGCTTATCAAGTAATATTTAAACATCCTGTAAAAAAAGAATTAATGACCGTGGCTTGCCAGCCACCAGCTACTTGGGGAATTAAAATAAATAATTAGACCAAAACTGATTCAGCAAGTAATACAATTTTATTTTCCTTTACCTCAACCACTCCACCGGTAACTTCTATATTACCCTCACCTGTTTCATCCTGGTATTTTACTAAACCTTGGCTAAGGGAGCTAATAACAGGAGCGTGATTATTCAATACCTGAAATGAACCTTTTACACCAGGAAAAGTAGCTGATGACACTTCACCTGAATAAATAGTTTTGTCGGGGGTGATAATTTCCAGTTGCATTTTTAGATATTTTAATATACGGGAGAGGTAGCCTCTCCCTTTGCTAATTTTATTTGGCTTCAGCCAATAATTTTTCTCCTTTGGCTATTGCATCTTCAATTTTACCAACCAAGTTAAATGCTGCTTCAGGAAGATGATCTAGCTCGCCATCCATTATCATGTTAAAGCCTTTTATTGTATCTTTTATATCTACTAATACACCAGGGATACCGGTAAATTGCTCTGCTACATGGAATGGTTGCGATAAGAATCGCTGTACCCTACGTGCTCTATTTACTGTTTGTTTATCCTCTTCAGAAAGCTCGTCCATACCAAGAATGTTAATGATATCCTGAAGTTCGTTGTAGCGCTGTAAAATTTCTTTTACTCTTTGAGCGGTATTGTAATGCTCATGACCCAATATATCAGCACTTAGAATTCTAGAAGTTGAATCTAAAGGATCTACCGCGGGATAAATACCAAGCTCTGAAATTTTTCTGGACAATACTGTGGTAGCATCCAGGTGAGCAAAAGTAGTAGCCGGAGCAGGGTCTGTTAAGTCATCGGCTGGTACATACACTGCTTGTACAGAAGTAATGGAGCCACGCTTGGTAGAGGTAATTCTTTCTTGCATTTCCCCCATTTCACTGGCTAATGTAGGCTGATACCCAACCGCTGATGGCATACGCCCTAACAACGCTGATACCTCTGAGCCTGCCTGGGTAAAACGAAATATATTATCAATGAAAAATAAAATGTCTCTACCCTGGGCTGAGCCAGTATCACCATCTCGGAAGTATTCCGCTACGGTAAGTCCTGAAAGTGCCACTCTTGCTCTGGCACCGGGAGGTTCATTCATTTGACCAAATACTAATGAAATTTTGGAGGCTTCCAATGCTTTTTTATCAACCTTTGATAGATCCCATCCGCCTTCTTCCATAGATTTTAGGAAATCTTCGCCATAATTAATTACACCAGATTCGATCATTTCTCTAAGCAAATCGTTACCTTCTCTGGTACGTTCACCTACTCCGGCAAAAACCGATAATCCTGAATAAGCAATGGCAATGTTATTAATCAATTCCATGATTAATACAGTTTTGCCTACGCCGGCTCCACCAAACAAGCCAATTTTACCTCCTTTAGAATAAGGTTCGATAAGATCAATTACTTTGATACCTGTATATAAAACTTCGCTAGATGTGGATAAATCTTTAAATTCAGGAGCTGAACGGTGGATCGGTAATTTACCGGTAGCTTCAGGTTGATCCATACCATCAATTGCATCTCCAACTACGTTAAACAAGCGCCCTTTTATTGAGTCACCTGTTGGCATGGTGATAGGTTGCCCCCTGTCTGTTACTAGCATTCCCCGGCGCATTCCATCAGTACTATCCATGGCAATAGTTCTTACCCTATCCTCGCCAAGATGATTTTGAACTTCTAATACTACTTTTTCACCATTTTCCTTTGTCAATTCAAGAGCGTCCATGATATGAGGAAGCTTTGCATCTTCTGCATCAAAGCTTACATCGACCACGGGACCGATTATTTGTATTACTTTACCTGTGTTTGCCATTTAGCGTTTTATTTATTTAAAAAAGCAATTGGATAATGCTTTAGTAGACAATCAAAATTTATAATTGAGCGCAAAATTATAAAAAGTTTTAGGGAAATTATACTTAAAAAAGATTTAATACCCGCGATTTGCTTAATAATTTTGCTATAAAAAGAGAACTTTTACTAAAATGAATAACAACCATGTTGATTTTTTAAAAAAATATGATTGATAAATTTGATTTTATATGAAAAGTTAAAATAATGTTGTTACAACGTGTCAAGAAACACTTTAAATCTAAACATTTAGTTGAATGCGAAAAGTAGTTCCTTTTCCAGGTTCTGATTGTAAGATAAAAATTTTCCCTTGATGATAATTTTCTACTATTCTTTTAACTAAAGTAAGTCCTAAGCCCCAGCCCCTGTTTTTTGTAGTGTATCCTGGTTTAAATATCTGGGCTGCTTTAATTTTTGTTATACCTTTACCAGTATCACTAAAATCTATGATAACACTTCCTTCGGTTGATTTTTTAATGTCAATAGTAATTGTTCCGATACCACTCATGGCGTCTACTGCATTTTTACTTAAGTTTTCAATTACCCATTCCAGGAGTGGCTTATTTATTTTGGCTCTTATGTCATTCGGTAGGGCTTTGACCTGAAACTTTATTCTAGTCGAAAGCCGTCTTTGCAGATAACTTACAGTATTACGTATGGCTTCATGTAAATTTTCATTGTTTAAAATGGGTACTGATCCTATGCTTGAAAACCTGGCAGTAATCATTTCTAACCTATGGATATCCTTACCAAGTTCAGAGGTAATCTCATGCTTTTGCAGCTGCGGATCATTTTTTAAATATTCCATCCAGGCCATTAAAGAAGAAATGGGCGTGCCTAATTGATGGGCAGTTTCTTTTGCAAGGCCTACCCATACCTGGTTTTGCTCGGCCGATCTGGAATAACTGAAAGCAAGGTATGAAAGCAAACCAAATATTGCTATTACTGAAAGTTGTACATAGGGATAGTATCGTAATTGCAAAAGTAAAAAGGAGTTTTTATAAAAAAGAAATTGGTAGTCATATTCAAGACCTTCTTCATTACGAATAGAAATTCGAATGGGTTGGTGTTCTTCCCTCATTTCATTTAACTCTTGCTGCAATATTTTTGATTTTTCAAATTTTGACAACTGATCAGGTAAATCAATGTTTCTATAATCAATGGGATTGCTAGCTCCATCGGTCCATATTACTGGTATTGATTTATTAAGTAAAATAAGCTGAGGGGTCATTACATTTATGGCCTGATTATTTCGCTCATTTACAAATGACTCTAATGACGTGGCATACAATTCAATAAATCTCCGCTCCCGGTCTCGAAGTTTCTCTACCAAAATATTGGTGTAATAAATTGAGGTGACACTAATAATGCCAGCCAATATTACAACAATCCATTTTACCCTTGAGGTATCGTGATATAAGTTAGGAGTAATTACACTTTTGAAAGGGTTATTCATCAATAATTATTTATAAGTACTGATGCAACGAAGCGGGGAAGAATCCATTTTTATTATAACCAATTTATTGCTTCATCATTAGCCATTTGCCCAAAACTTTATAGTTTACTTTGGACCCATGCATTAGGATGCCAATCCTGTAAATACGACTTGCAACCCACGTGGTAAAAACAAACCCGGCAAATAATAAAATAATTGATAAGACTAATTGCCAGGTAGGAACTTCAAAAGGTATTCTCATCATCATTACGATAGGAGAGGTAAAGGGAATAATACTAAGCCAAAAAGCCAAAGATCCGTCCGGCTCCTTTAATACTGCACTCAATACCAAAATGGAAAAAATAAGTGGCACGGTAATAGGCAACATGAATTGTTGCGTATCAGTATCACTATCGGCCGCTGATCCTACCGCGGCAAATAGAGCTCCATACATGAGGTATCCGCCCAGAAAATAGATGATAAAACCGATGATAATGGTAGCTATAGGTAATTGAAATACGTTATCCAGGGTTTGGGCTACTTTCATTTTATTAAAATCCTGGCCACCTTCCTGCATTGCCTGTTCCATCTGAGGTGGTGATACACTTTCAAGATCCAATGCTCCCATTACCAGGGTAGTGATACCTATAGTAAGTAAAACCCACAATAAAAATTGTGCTAAACCTACGGATGCCACACCGACTATTTTACCCATCATCAATTGAAAAGGCTTAACTGCCGACACGATCACCTCCACAATACGATTGCTTTTCTCTTCTATCACGCCTCTCATTACCTGGGCGCCATATAAGAAAATGAAGAAATAAATTAAAAAGGAAAAAATGTACCCCACGATAGTGGCTATACCGGCATTGGTTTCTTTTTCACCTTTTTCGCTTATATTAATTGTATTTATATTCACGGAGGATTGCAGACTATCTAACTTAGATCTGCTTAAACCACTTTTTTCAAGTTTTATTTCCTCTAATCGACCCTCTATAATTTGTTCCATACTGGTAAGTACTTCTAAACTAGGATTGCTTGAGGAAAAAAATTCGATTCCTTCCGGGTTGTAAATATCTATATTGGGAATGATCAAACCCCCATATAAGTCAGAATTTAATACTGCTGATTTAAGGCTGTCGTCAGGCTCATTAGTAAATTGAAAAACAAGACCTGAAGACTCTCCTAAATGCTGAGTAAATATGCCACTTTCGTCTTTAACTTTTACTATTCGTTCGTCGGTGGTCTCTCTTAAGGCCAACCAAATGGGAACGAGCATCATAGCTGCAAAAAGTAATGGGCCAATAATGGTCATTACAATAAATGATTTTTTACGAACCCTGGTTATAAATTCTCTCTGTATTACTAAGAATGTATTATTTTTCATTGCTTGCTCTTTCCTGTACTTTGGTAATAAAAATATCATTCATGCTCGGTATCTTTTCTATAAAAGAATGAATTTCTACAGATTTCATCAATTCGTTCAACAGAATATTGGGAGAATCATTTTGTTGCATTTGAATTACCGATTTATACATACTTTCCTCAAGGTTTTCGCTACTAAGCACTTGATAGCTATTGATTTGCGAGTTCAATGAATTTTTATGCTCCACGATAAAAGTATTAGATTTAAATTCGTCTTTTATTGCTTTTTTTGGCCCCGATAAAATATTTTTTGATTTGTTTATCAAGGTAATATGATCACAAAGCTCTTCTACCGATTCCATGCGATGGGTAGAGAAAATAATAGTGCTACCGTTATCTTTAAGTTCCAGAATTTTATCTTTGATCATATTGGCATTTACGGGATCAAATCCACTGAAAGGCTCATCAAGAATAATAATTTTAGGTTCGTGCATTACCGTGGCAATGAATTGAATTTTTTGCTGCATACCTTTAGATAGGTCTTCAACATTTTTATTCCACCAGCCAGAAATGTCTAATTTCTGAAACCAATTTTTTATTTTGCTTACCGCTTCTGGCTTAGATAAACCTCGTAATCGAGCCAGGTACAAAAGCTGCTCACCTACTTTCATTTTTTTGTACAGCCCTCTTTCTTCAGGTAAGTAACCTATTTCACGAATATGACCGGTGTTTAATGTTTCGCCATTTATGATAACCTCACCTCGATCAGCGGCTATTATCTGATTAATAATTCTAATAAGAGTAGTTTTGCCGGCTCCATTGGGGCCTAATAAACCAAAGATCGATTGGCGGGGAACGGTGATATTTATATCTTGCAGCGCTACATGGTTGCTGTAGCTTTTGTATACGTTTTTGGTAATTAAAACTTCTTCCACTATCTATTTGAATTTAGGCCTAAAATTAATAAAATAAAATGGAAATAAAAGCAACTGAGTAAAATTACTAATCGTGATTATTCAAAAAGAATATTGCCTAATGCTACATCCACATCGAAAGTAAGGCGAGGATCAGGGTTTTTAAGATACGCCGCATTTACAAAAATATTCTTTGCCGTTTGTGAGAATCCTTCAGGAATTTTTACCCGGCATAATGGCGAGTCATTCAGTTTTATCATTACAGGTACTTCGTGTTCCGGTAAATTGACAGTGAGTTTTCCCGCGCCTACGCTTACTTTTATTTGGCTGATATTTTTACACTCATCGCTAAAATCAAGTAAAAGACTGCCAAAGCCGACATCAGCTATAATTGTTTTTGCTTTGGCCATATTGAGGTGAGCTACTTGTAAAGAGCCAAAATCAACGTGAGCCATGAAGGTATCCATTTCTACCGGATTGTAAATCCTGGAAAAATAACCGATTTTTACGTCTGCATTGCCCGTTTTGATTTTAATGTTTTCTATAGGTAAACCTGAAAAATCAGCATGGGCATCACCCACGGGATAATTCAAAGTTAAATTATAAGGCTTATGGCGCGAAAGGTAAACGTACCATTTATCTTCTTTTTTTTTTCTAAAAATTTTATTAGAAAGTGCTTTTCCCATATTATCAACCTTTTTTTCATTTAGTTGAAAATAGATATGATTAACGCGATCTTTAATTTGATGCTGTAGATAGGTTTCAATTTGAAGGGCTTCGTCACTTTTCTTTACATTAAGCACATCGTTATGAATGGCTGGTTTGATAAGACAAATTCCAGATGTTCCGGTTAGATATAAATTAACCTTATCAAATGCAGTTGAATTTTTTACTGCTAATTGATTACTGGCCGATTGTGAAAAGCTAACTGAAGGAAAAATAAATAGAATAATTAACAAGTTTTTCCACATGTTCTTACCTTACGAGTAATGACTAACGATGGTTACAATCGGAAAAAATAATATTTATTCTGACTACTTAAAATAAAAAAGGTAGCTTAAAAGCTACCTCTATAAAATCCATTTAGAAAAATTCTTTCATCCGGTCGAAAAACCCTTTTTCATTTTTTCCGGGAGAAGGATTAAAGTTAGGTGATTCTTTAAAACTTTCTAATACTTCTTTTTCTTCTTTACTTAAAGTTTTAGGTGTCCATACATTTATATGTATCAGTTCGTCACCATTACCGTAACCGTTTATATCTTTTATACCCTTACCACGTAGGCGCAAAATTTTACCACTTTGAGTACCAGGATCTAATTTGATCTTTACTTTACCGTCGATAGTAGGTACTTCTAAAGAGGTGCCTAATGCGGCATCGGCGAAGTTGATGTATAAATCATATACTATGTTATTGCCATCTCTCTTCAAGTATTCATGTTCCTCTTCTTCAATTACAATAAGCAAGTCACCCGGTACACCACCTCGTTTAGGTATATTTCCTTTTCCCGACATGCTTAGTTGCATACCTTCACTTACTCCGGCAGGTATTTTGATAGGAATTACTTCTTCCTCTAATACCCTTCCTTCACCATGGCATGTATCACATTTTTGAGAGATAATTGTACCTTCTCCTTCACACACGGGACAGGTGCTTGCACTTACCATTTGCCCCAGCATAGTATTTACTACTTTTCGTACCTGACCCGTGCCCTGGCAATTGCTACAGGTTTGCAGTGAGGTGCCATTTTTGGCTCCATTTCCACCGCAGGCGCCACAGATTGTATATCTTTTTACTCTTATTTTTTTCTCTACCCCTTGAGCTACTTCTTCCAGGTTCAATTTTAATTTGATGCGAAGGTTAGTTCCTTTTCTTCTGCGAGTGCCGCCGCCACGTCCTCCACCAAAGAAGCTATCGAAGGGACTACCTCCACCTCCAAAAATATCACTAAACTGGCTGAAGATATCATCCATAGACATACCTCCGCCCCCAAAGCCGCCGCTACCCATGCCTTGATGACCAAAGCGATCGTAGCGCTGTCTTTTTTCGCTATTGCTGAGTACTTCATAAGCCTCAGCTGCTTCCTTAAATTTTTCTTCGGCTGTAGGATCGTCAGGATTTTTATCGGGATGAAATTTTATTGCTATTTTCCGGTATGCTTTTTTAAGTTCATCAGTACTAGCCGATCTATCTAATCCCAATATTTCGTAATAGTCTCTTTTTGCCATATTATGCTCCAATCACAACTTTTGCAAATCTTATTACCTTTTCGCCCAGGTAATATCCCTTTTCCACAACATCTACAACTTTTCCTTTTAAATCATCTTCTGGTGCTGGTATCTGCGAAATAGCTTCATGAAATTCAGGATTGAATTCACTGCCTTTGTCAACTTCCATCAAACTAAGTCCTTTCGACGCTAGTATTTTCAGCATTTTATGATTAATGAGCTGAAAACCTTCTTTTACCTGCGCGGCGTTTTCATCATCTGGCGATAATTTTAATGCTCTTTCAAAGTCATCAACCACTGGTAGGAATGAACTCATTAAATCTTCATTAGCTGTTTTTACTAATTCCAACCTCTCTTTTGAGGTTCTTCTGCGAAAATTCTCATATTCGGAATACAAGCGTAAGTACTTATCTCTTGATTCGGAAAGTTGATCTTCCAGCTTTTTTACCGCTGTATCTAATTCACTATCGCTGTTCAACTCCTGCGCTAAATCTTCTTCCAATTCGCTATTTTCATTTGCAGTAGTATCATCTACCTCTTGAGAAACTTCTTCATTATTATCTGCAGTTTTTATTTCTTCTTCCGTGTTTTTGTTTCTTTCTTCCATATTTCCTCTATTTCAAATAATTATAAAATTTTATGAGAAATCGATTCTTAGTTGTCAATTACTTTGCCAAAAAAGTAATGGCTGACATATTGACACTTCATTCTGAAGTCAATAACTGCCATATATTATCTTTCAAATCATTTATATTATGCCCAGTTACTGCCGAAATAAATACACATTCAATACCAGTGGGTAATTCAGCTTTTATTGCTGTCTGCAGTTCTTCATCCAATAAGTCAGCTTTTGAAATCGCTAACAATCGTTTCTTATCAATAAGCTCAGGATTATACTTTTTTAATTCATTTAAAAGAATATTATACTGCCGTGTGATATTTATCTCATCTGCCGGTACTATAAACAACAATATCGAATTGCGCTCGATATGTCGCAAAAAACGCAACCCTAATCCTTTTCCTTCAGCCGCACCTTCTATTATACCCGGTATATCTGCCATTACAAATGATCTATGTTCGCGATAAGATACTACACCTAAGTTGGGCACCAAAGTAGTAAAGGGGTAGTCTGCTATGGCAGGTTTAGCGGCAGAAACTACGGATAATAAGGTGGATTTACCGGCATTAGGAAATCCCACTAAGCCCACATCAGCTAATAGTTTTAATTCAAGGATAACCCACTCTTCCTGCTCGGGTTCTCCGGGTTGAGCGTAGCGCGGTGTTTGATTGGTGGAAGTTTTGAAATTGCTATTGCCCAAGCCGCCTCTGCCACCTGGTAAGATAACTATTTCCTGACCATCTTCCAATATTTCGGCTTTGATTTCATCATTTTCTGCATTTCTTGCGATGGTTCCAATGGGTACTTCTAAAATCTCGTCTTTACCTTGGCCCCCCGTTTTATTAGCCCCTTGTCCGGGTTTACCTTTTTCGGCAATTACATGTTTTCGATATCGAAGATGCAAAAGAGTCCACAGTTGAGCATTGCCACGCAATATAATATGACCGCCCCTGCCGCCATCACCACCATCGGGTCCACCCTTGGGCACAAATTTTTCTCTACGCAAATGCATCGATCCTGCGCCTCCAGCTCCTGAGCGGCAACATATTTTTACTTGATCAATAAAGTTACTGGAAGCCATATGTATAAAATTGAGTTAGCAGCTGCCATATAATTGCGACAACCTTTTTTGGTAAATAATAAAAGCCCATTATCATCCAAACGGGCTTATTTTTTGTAAAAACAGTTGTAGATACTACTAATTATTGATGCTTATCTATTTCCTGACTTATGTTATTAAAAATTTCATCAATAGAACCTACTCCATTTACTTCGGCAAATTTACCTTGATTTTGATAATATTTGGCTACCGGCAAGGTCTCTTCTTTATAAACCTTTATACGGTTATTGATTTTTTCAATATTCTGATCGTCGCTGCGGCCCGACGTTTTGCCTCTTAATGCAATTCGCTGCCGTAGCTCATCGTCAGGAACTTGTAAAGCTATCATGACTGAGATATTTGTGTTGTTTTTTTTCAGCAATTCATCTAAAGCTTCAGCTTGAGCTACCGTACGGGGGAAACCATCGAAAATAAAACCATTAGTAGCTGGTGTTTCACTTATTTTCTCATCTACCATTCCTATTACTACTTCATCAGGAACCAAATTACCTGAATCCATATATTCTTTCGCTTTTTGCCCAAGCTTAGTATCTTCTTTTAAATGTTTACGGAAAAGGTCTCCTGTAGCTATATGTACCAGGTTGTATTTGGTGATAATATTTTCACTTTGAGTGCCTTTGCCAGCACCTGGAGGGCCGAATAATACAATATTTAACATACTTATCCTTTATTTTTCTTTTACTTTATATAAATGTTTTAAATTTCTACCAAATCCATCATAGTCGAGCCCGTATCCAATTACAAACTTATTTTCTATTTCTATGCCTACATATTTTACCGGAAACGAGTAATCGAAGATGTCTGGTTTTAGCAGTAATGTGGCTATTTCAATGCTTTTGCAATCTTTATCTTTTAAATATTGAAGCAAATAATTAATTGTATTGCCGGTATCTACTATATCTTCTAATATGATTATTGGCCTACCGTTCACTTCTGACTTCAAATCTAAATGAACCTGAAGTTCACCTCTTTCTGTTTTTTGATAACTACTTATTTTTATAAATTCAATCTCAGCTTGTAACTGAAGTTCTCTGAGTAAATCGGCTGCAAATATGAATGATCCGTTAAGCACACTTACAAATAAAGGATTTGCATTTCGATAATCAAGGTATATTTTTTGTGCCAACTTCTTTACAGCAATCATTATTTCCTTGTCAGGAATCATCAATTCAAACTGCTTATCCTTTACGTGCATAATTAAAAGTTTTGCAAGTATAAATTTTTAGAATCGCAAAGATAAATTGAAATAAGCTGGTAATGAAATCTACAAGTGACTAAGTAAATATTGATAGAGGCCAATCATGCTTTCAATATCATCTTTGTGCACTTTTTCGTCCGGAGAATGCACGTTTTGTTCTGCTGCACCTATGAAACACCAATCGATTGGATAGGGTGACTGCTGAATTTCGCGACCATCGCTACTTCCCTCAAATTCTACTTCAAGTTGATAATTAATGCCGGATTTTTCTGCTAAGGTAATTATTTTATTCACAAAACTTCTGCGCGGAATATTCTGATCTCTTATGGAAATAGCAACGCCATTACCGGGCATTACCCCATCGGTTATCCAGGTGATATCAGCAATTAATGCCTGTTGAACATGATACTTTTCATAAAGATATTTTGCCAACAAGGGTACTGAGCCACCACCTACTTCTTCCCAACAACTGAAGACCAGCAAACCATTTTGTAAACTTTCGGCAAGTCGTAGGCAACTATATATGCCCAGCCGGTTATCTAAATAGCATGATTGAATGTATTCATCGGTTTCTCTAAAGTTACACTTAAAAACTAATGGTGTGCCTTTATCAATGCCACGGCCAAAGTGGTAGAAAAGATGATTGTTTTTATCAAGGGAAAGATCGCATTCCACAGGCCCCAGGGTGTCGTGACCGACTAACTTATAACCACTGTGTATTTCTGGTTGTCCTATTGGTATCAGTTGGTTTTGATATCTTACCATAAAGCCAACCGAGTCCATATGAGCAAATACGGCCGTTGTGGGATCGCCAAATTTTAAAATCAGGCAATCCTGAAGTTGGTCATCAGCAATAATTTCCGGCTTACAGCGCCAACTATTTGAATTTTCGTTTACATATTGAATTATGAAGTTTTTTATCGGCGCTTCAGAGCCTGACGGCGCTGCTATTTTACATAGCTGATGCAGTAAAGAATATGAATAATTGGCCATGGATTGGTTTCTAAATTTTCGGCATAAAAAAATATTTACAAGTTTACATAACCTTTTGTTAATTTCGGCTGTATATTAGGGTTTTGGTAGTAAATTTAATATTAGAAATTTCTTAAAGCTTTGTTGTTACAAATTTCAATTTTTGTTGCTAGTTTGACCATGATGATAATCGCCGGGGATTTTTTGGTGAAAGGAGCCTCCCGCATAGCTTATCAACTTCATTTATCACCATTGGTAGTAGGTCTTACAATAGTAGCCTTTGGTACTTCTGCACCCGAACTTTTCATAAGTTTGAACTCTGCTTTAAAAGGTAGTCCTGATTTGGCACTCGGAAATGTAATAGGTTCCAACATATGCAACTTAGCCTTAGTTTTAGGAGCTACAGCGCTTATCAATCCCATTAAAATTCAAAGTAACAGTATTAAAATAGACTGGCCGGTAGCTATGTTTAGCTCTTTATTGTTGTATGTATTCATTTCTGATCTTGCTTTAACCTATTGGGAAGGCTTAATATTTCTAACCATATTAATTATCTATATTGTTTTTTTGATAAAGAATTCGCGAAAAAATACGATGGCATTACGCGAATTGGAAATAGAGGCAGATATACCTGCAGCTGATAAAAAACATTTATGGCAAAATATTCTTTATATAATGCTTGGAATGGCCGGGCTGTATTTTGGTTCAGAATGGTTTGTGGGAAGTGCTAAGGTATTAGCCCTTGACTGGGGAGTAAGTGAAAGAGCGATTGGCCTATCAATGGTAGCATTTGGAACCAGCGTGCCAGAATTAGTAACAGCTGTGGTAGCCTCTTTTAAAAAAGAAACTGACTTGGCATTGGGTAATTTGATAGGCTCTAATATTTTCAATATTTTGTCTATACTAGGTATCACCAGCTTGATCAAATCTATTGAGGTAAGTCAATTAATTTTAAATGTAGATATGCTTTGGATGTTAGGCGTTACATTTGTGATATTGCCAATGATGATCAGTAAAAAAACAATGTCAAGAGCAGAAGGAGGTCTGCTATTGGCAAGTTATATATATTATATTATCGGTGTTTTTATTTAAGCGATGTGGCCAGAAATAGGAAAGTACGTTACTGTGTATTTAACGAGTATGTTAAAATTCATTGCAGGGCCCGCGATTGGTGCTGCAATAGGGTTATCCTTTATAGAAACATTTATTTTGACCGTGATGGGAATGATGACAACTGTGGTTATAGTTTCCTTTTTTGGTGCAAAAATGAAAATATGGTGTCAAAGCAGATTTGGTAAAAAGAAAAAGTTGTTTACTAAAAAAAACAGAAGGTTCGTGTACATATGGCGCAATTATGGCATACTGGGCGTTTCTTTTCTTACCCCATTAATTTTCTCACCTCCTATTGGAGCCCTACTAATTACTTCAGTAGATGATTCCAGAAAGAAGATGTTTATATATATGTTTGCCAGCGCGGTATTTTGGGGCATTGCATATACTAAGTTTTTACATATTTTAATCAGTTTTAAGTTTATGTAGCTTTGGGTAACGTAAAGCTAAACATACGTTTATTTAATGCGCTTTTTACCCTAAATCTCCCTCTGTCTCTCTCAAAAAACTCTCGACAAGGCACCAATCGCATTCCTGATACTTTCTCTTTGTTAGTTCCTTAATTAATTATCCGCAAAACTAAATTTTATCACGTTGCTAATTAAATTCCTAATCACCGTATAATATTTTTATTGGCATAGGTTGATTAATTAATTAATTAGATTGAGCCAATAAATGAGTGGATTGATAGAGGTTGTTCAAATATTGTTATTTTTGCAGTCATTTTAGAAAAAAACTTTGAAGCATGAAATTAGCGGTTGTAGGTGCTACTGGCTTAGTGGGCACACAAATATTGAAAGTGATAGAAGAAAGAGGTTTCCAATTTGATGAATTGTTATTGGTTGCTTCCGAGAGATCAGCAGGTAAAGAGATGTCATTTAAAAATAAAATCTATAAAATTATAGGTTTGCAGCAGGCAGTAGCGGAAAAACCCGATATTGCGGTGTTCTCTGCCGGAGGATCTACTTCACTGGAATGGGCACCAAAATTTGCCGATGAAGGCACCGTAGTAATAGACAATAGCTCCGCCTGGCGAATGAGTCCCGATCATAAACTAATTGTGCCTGAAATTAATGCCGATTCATTGACAAAAGACGATAAAATTATTGCCAACCCCAATTGTTCTACAATACAAATGGTACTGGTGCTTGGGCCTTTGCATGCAAAATACAAAATTAAACGTATAGTGGTTTCTACCTACCAATCTGTAACAGGTAGCGGTAAAAAAGCGGTGGACCAAATGATGAATGAGCGAGAAGGTAAAGATGGCCCAATGGCTTATCCTCACAAAATTGATATGAACGTATTGCCACATATCGATGTATTTCTTGAAAATGGCTACACCAAAGAAGAAATGAAGATGGTGAATGAAACTAAAAAAATAATGCGAGATGATAGCATTAAGTTGACTGCTACCACGGTAAGAGTACCGGTAGTTGGCGGACATAGCGAATCTATAAATTTAGAATTTGAAATTGATTTTGAGCTACAAGAGGTTCGTAATATTTTAAATAATGCTTCTGGGGTAGTAGTACAAGACGATGTAAAAAATAATATATATCCCATGCCTATTAACAGCCACAACAGAGACGAAACTTTTGTAGGTAGAATAAGAAGAGATGAGTCGGCAGAAAAAGCGCTTAACCTATGGATTGTTTCTGATAATTTGCGCAAGGGAGCGGCTACTAATGCTATACAGATAGCAGAATATTTAGTGGCCAACAAACTAGTTTGATGTGCAGGAGCTACTGCAAAAGGAAATTCAGCAATTTATTCGTTTACACGAGAATGATGATCCATATCACCTTTCTCTAACGTTAGCCAAAGCTAAAAAAACAAGCTGGCCGGTAAAGTTGATTATAGAACAAATACAAGCCAGAAAAAAAGCAAAAGAAAAAATGCCGGGTTGGTATCAGCAGCCTGGCATTTTATTTCCACCCACAATTGCAGTAGAACAGGCTTCCTCAGAAATAGCAGCAAGGTTTAAATCCTCACTGGTAAAAGGTAAAGTAGCGGTAGACTTAACCGGTGGTATGGGTGTAGACAGTTATTTTTTATCAAAAAAATTTGATCAGGTTCATTATGTTGAACAAAATGAGCATTTAGCAGCATTGGCTTCACATAATTTCAAAACTTTGCAACAGCAAAACCTGCAAGTACACCATCAATCAGCCAACGACTTTTTGTCTCTTCTCAACCAAAAGGTAGATTTAATTTTTATTGATCCTTCTCGAAGGACACAAGGGAAAATTTTCAGACTTGAAGATAGCGAACCCAATATTGAAAAGCTATTACCGATATTATGGGAAAAAGCCAGCCAGATATTGCTTAAAAGTTCGCCCTTGCAAGATATTTCTCAAGCTTTAAAATTGCTAAGTAAGGTAAGTGAGGTATGGGTGGTAGCAATACAAAATGATTGTAAAGAAGTTTTGTATTTATTGACTCATGCCAACCAATCAATCAAAATCAATTGCCTCAATATAAAAAAGGAAGAAAATGAGATATTTAATTTTTATTATAGTGATGAAGCAACCTCGATAAATTATAGTTTGCCCTTACACTATCTATATGAGCCTAACGTGACAATATTAAAAGCCGGCGCTTTTAAATCAATAGCGGCAAAATTTAATATAAACAAGTTGCATAAAAACTCTCATCTTTATACTTCAGATAGCATTGTCGAGGATTTTCCCGGAAGAATATTTAAGGTGGAAAAATTGTTACCTTTCAGCAAAAATGCTAAAAAGGACCTTCCGGATTATCTTAATATAATAAGCCGTAACTTTCCGGTAGGTGTACAAAAAATAGCAACAAAGCTTGGTTTAAAAGAAGGTGGAGAGCAATATTTAATTGCCACTACCTTGACCAACAATGAAAAGAAGTTTATTTTAGCCTCCAGAATATTATGATTCTTATCCTTTTATAACACATTTTACCTACATTTAGTTAGCCAATTAATTAAAATAGGAAATATATTATGAAAATTTTGCTCACAGGTGCAAATGGTTATATTGGCAGGCGGCTTTTGCCTCGCCTGGTTATGAATGGTTATGAAGTAATATGTATGGTGCGTGACCGCCGGCGGATTGAACTGGAAGAAAATTTAGTAGAAAAAGTGGATTTTGTAGAGGCAGACTTACTAAAGCCTGATACACTAAAAAAAATACCTGAAGATATACAGGCGGCTTATTATTTAGTTCACTCTATGGGTAAAGCAGGAGGCAAATTTCAAGATTTGGAAAAAAAGGCGGCGCAAAATTTCAATGTCGCGATGGAAAAAACCAAGTGTAAACATGTAGTTTTTTTAAGCGGAATTGTTAATGAAGAAAGCCTTAGTCGCCACCTGAAATCGCGACTGCAAACAGAGGAAATATTGCAGTCTTCTGCCATACCCGTTACTGTATTGAGAGCGGCTATTATTATAGGTTCGGGTGGAGCTTCATTTGAGATTATTCGCGACTTGGTAGAAAAACTGCCAATAATGGTAGCACCTAAGTGGCTGAAAACGCGTTGTCAACCTATTGCAGTTGGCAACGTATTGGAATATCTGGAAAAAATATTATTAAAGGAGGAAGCCTTTCACAAAACATTTGATATTGGTGGGCCGGATATTCTCACCTATAAAGAAATGTTACTGCAATTTGCCCAGGTGCGGCATTTAAAAAGAACAATTATTTCTGTACCGGTTTTGTCTCCTCGTATTTCTTCTTACTGGTTATATTTTATCGCCTCCACTTCTTTTCCATTGGCTCAAAGCTTAGTAGACAGCATGAAAAATGAAGTAATTGTACAGAAAAAAGGTATTGAAAAAATTGCGGATATTGAATTATACAATTATAAACAAGCAGTAGAAAGAGCTTTCGACAGGATAGCTCAAAATGAAGTTATATCCAGTTGGAAAGATGCCTTGGCTAGCAGCAATATTGACACTAATCTGATGGAGTATATTCGCTTGCCCACGTATGGTTGTTTTGAGGATAGAAAAGAGAAAAATTTTGATGGAGATATTGAAAGGGTAATCAATAACATTTGGAAAATAGGAGGTAAAACCGGCTGGTATTCTTCTCGGTGGCTTTGGGAAATTAGAGGTTATATAGATAAAGTAGTTGGTGGTGTAGGCTTGCGCCGAGGTCGCAGAAGCCCAAGTTTACTGGTGCCAGGCGATGCTTTGGATTTTTGGCGTGTACTTATGGCTGATCGAAAAGAAGGTAGGTTGTTATTATATGCAGAAATGAGGCTTCCCGGGGAAGCCTGGCTAGAGTTTAAAATTGACAAGAAGAAAAAGAAGTTGATTCAAACAGCTACTTTTAGGCCAAGTGGTGTGTTTGGCCGCCTTTACTGGTACAGCTTATTGCCTTTTCATGGTATCATATTTAATAACATGGCGGCTCGCATTGCACATAAATAATTATTTGGTCAGATAAAATTAGGTAATTGGCCATTGTATTTGATAAAAAGGTAATCAGGATATCAATGATACTTGGTTACTTTTTATATTAATAATCTATCTTTCCTCTCGTCGCCTTTTTCTCCGATCTTTTCTTTTTAGCTTTTATTCGCTTATCCTTCGCTTTTTTGGATGGTTTGGTTGCTATCCTTTTCTTCTTTTTCTTTAGCGCGGTTTCTAAATATTGATAAAATCGCTTTTTTGCCAATTCTTTATTTTTTTGCTGGCTGCGATTTTCCTGGGCAAATACCTGCAAATCCCCTTCATTGGTAATGCGCCTTTTTAGTTTTTCTTTTATCTTATCTTTCTCCTCTTCGGAGAGCAGTTGCGATGCTTCCACATTAAATCTTAATTCTACCTTCGTTTCAACTTTGTTTACATTTTGGCCTCCGGGGCCACCACTGCGGGAAGTTTGAATAGTAAATTCATTTTCAAACGGACGATATTGTAGTGGTTGATTATTATTTTTTCGCATATGAATATAACAATAACATCAATTACGTGGTTATTAATCAGTCAATTTAAATAATTGAATGCTGCATTAGAAAGAAAGTAGATTTAATTATTACGATTGGTAACTAAAAATTACAACATTTGTCTTTTTAATTAAAAATAAATACTTTCCACTGGATTTGATTAGCTCAGAAAAAATAAGAGAAAAAATAGGCAGTGCAGGCATAAAAGCTACTATGCAGCGAGTGCTAACTTATGAAGCACTGCTGTTGCTTGACCATCCTACTGCTGAACAAGTACATGACTTTCTTAAAAAACAACATCCATCTATTTCGCTGGCTACAGTTTATAAAACACTCGACTTATTTGTAAACAGCGGATTGATCGATAGAGTAGAAACTGTACAGGGTATAAAACGATACGATTATAACATTAATAAGCACAATCATATTTATTGTTCTAATACCAATGAAATAATTGATTATTTTGATCGGGATCTGAATCAATTAATAGAAGAATATTTTAAAAGCAAGAAAATAGAGAATCTTACTATTGAAGATATAAAACTTCAAATAAAAGGGAAAAAGCCTAATCCAAAGGCAAAAATCACTATAAAATGATTTTTATATACTCCTCATAATCAATGAGCTGCAAAAAAATTTCAATTTTTTGCTTAATAAGTGTAACAAAAACCCGGTAATTTCTACTAACAAGTAAAGGATTTAGAATAACTATAAGTATTTATTTAGCATTTGGGTATTATGAAAAAGGTTATCACGTTTTTATTTCTAGTTAATATTATAGTATCAGTAGCTTGGTTCAATTACCAGGTTTTTCAAAAAATTAGTAATCAGAAACATATTGTAAAAACCGTAGAAGAAGCATCTGAAAAAACTTCATGGGTTTCAATCAAGACCCTTAGCGTTTTCCAAAACAACTTTGTTTCTGAGATTTTATTTAAAAGATTTTAAAACGGTAATGCCTGACAAAATAAGTCAGGCATTTTATTTTTTAGTTAGGTAAGTAAGAGTATTGAACTCTGAATTTCTCGTCAATAGCTCCTAATCTATCGTAAGCTTCTTTGGTAAGCTTTATATCTATCTCTTTGTTTTCTCCTGTATTTGGTAATTTGCCAATTATTTTTACAAATACACTTAAGTTATTCATCTCATTTTTCACTTCCACAATAGTGCCTATAGGAATATTTTTGTGTAAAGCGAGGTATTTTTTAGTGTCTTCACTGCCCTCAATCAAGGTTGCTACTCCCGTATGCACTTCTTTTTTTAACGCGTCACTTGTGTTTCTTTTCTTTAAACTAAGGTTACTATTGGTGTATGGGTTATCATCAATAGGTATTTTTTTTACATTGGGCTCTGAAATTGCATTATTGTTTCCTGACCCTTTATCATCTGCTGGCAATTTATTAGACGCGGCTTGTTGTACTGAATCTTCCAATGCTGGCTTGATATGATTTACAATTGTAGTGCTTTTTGAGTCGTTATTATAATTTCTTTGGCTTGCAACCGAAATTGGTTTGTTAGACTTTCTAATGTGACCAACAATTAATTCCTGCCCTATATTTATGTTGTTGTTGCTTAAGTTATTCCACTCTTTTATATCTTTTCTGCTCACATTATATTTTCTGGCGAGAGAATACAGGGTTTCCCCAGCTTGTACTTGATGTTTCATTTGAATGCGCTGTTCAGTGTAGGTTTGATTCGCTATAGGTGTATCTTTTTCAGCAGAAGATAATGCTTTGGCTGGATAAATAACCAATTCCTGGCCAATACTAATATTGTTATCTTCAATTTGGTTCCACTCGCGAATTTGTTTGATTTCTACTTTATATTGTTTGGAAATGCTAAACAAGGTTTCCGATGGCTGAACTGTATGCAAAATGCGAGATTTGTCACCTGCAATTTTAGGCACAACGGGTATGGGAATTTCTATAATCGCTTCAATAGGAAGATTGTCAGCCATATCAGGATTCGACTTAATGATATCTTCAACTGTTGTTCCATATTGGCGAGATAGCGAAAACAGTGTTTCTTTGGCCTCTATTTTATGTAAAATGTAGGTTCTGCCATCCTTTTCTTTTACTCCTATCGAGTCCTTAACATGGGCCTGGACCAGAGCAGATGATAATAAAAAAAAACTAATTAGTACGTTTCTCATTCTTAAAATAGTTTATATCCCTTCAACGTGTTTTTATCCTTAATCATTATTAACAGGCCGTTGATTATTACAAAGGTATCCATACCTATGCCTTTTAAATTGCTGGCCAACTTTTCTTTTAATAGTATTTTTCCTTGCTTATTTAGCACTAGCAGGTCGTTGTTTAGATTTTTTCCTTCGCTTGTAAGTTGATAATAAGAAATAATTATATAATCATTTACTTCAAGATAATCTAGAGCTTTTATAGGGCTTATATTAAATCTTTTACTTAAAAATTCGCTTACGGTGTTAAAGTGTTCACTGCTATCTTTATAATGTTGAGGTTGCTCAATTTTGTTATCATTCTTTTTCTGCGGCAAAACACTGGAAGGGGATGGCTGCAATTTGCCATTGGGCAAAGAGATCACCATCTCATCTATAGAGTCATTAATTTGACGGAGTACCCTAAGTTTCTCATTTTCTACATTTTGCAATATCAATTGATGATGTAACCACAACTGCTTACCTTTTTTCAAATCAAGTGCAAATATATCTTTTATATCGGGCGACTGTTGATCATGATATTGGTATAAAATCAAACTTTCTTTATTTACTGAAAGCATACTGGTCCACCATCTTTCTGCTGGTTGAATTTTCTTATTAATAAACTTATTTTTTTTTAAATCAAAAGCTGCATAACTTGCGTTATATTTGACATTGTTTCTAATTTCAAGCGCCAAAACCTCGGCTTCATTATCACAAAGCAAATTAAAAATTTGCCCGTCGAATTGAAGGTCGATTGTCGCTTTGATTTTAATATCTTTCATAATTTAAGTGCAAATTTAAGCTAAAGAAATGAGGTACTTTAATATATTACGCAATACCCTTTTATTGTTTTTTTTATTTCAGGCAGGTATCACCCTGGCTCAGAATAAAAATGACAGTACCACTCGTGTTTTTGTAATGGAATTGCGTGCAGGTATAGATCCACGAACAAATAGATATACGGAAATTGCACTTGAAGAAGCCCGGGAACAAAAGGCCGACCTGATTATAGTGGATATGAATACCTATGGAGGTGCCGTAAATGATGCCGACGATATACGCACCCGCTTTCTTGAATTTGAAAAACCTATCTATACATTTATTAATAAAAATGCTGCTTCTGCCGGAGCTTTAATTTCAATTGCTACAGATAGTATTTATATGGCAACAGGTGCCAGCATAGGTGCCGCTACCGTGGTAACACAAGATGGAGCAGCAGCGCCGGACAAGTATCAATCGTACATGCGCTCTATTATGCGTTCTACCGCTGAGGCTACCGGTAGAGACCCGAAAATTGCCGAAGCAATGGTAGATGAAACCATCGAAATTGAAGGAATAACCGCCGAAGGGGAAGTGATCACTTTTTCTACTTCTGAGGCTATTGAGCATGGCTTCGCGGAGGCTCAGATGGACTCGATAGAGGAGTTGCTGCAATACGCAGGAGTAGAAGATTATGAAATTATTGACTATGAACTCAGTGTTTCTGAAAAAATCATCTCTTTTTTTATCAACCCAATCGTAAGTGGGATTTTAATTATGTTAATACTCGGAGGAATATACTTCGAATTGCAAACACCAGGTATAGGTTTTCCAATCCTGGCTTCTGTGATAGCACTTATTTTGTATTTAGTGCCTTATTATTTAAATGGGTTAGCAGCCAATTGGGAGATTATCGCGTTTTTTGTTGGATTAGTGCTCATAGGGCTTGAGCTTTTTGTGATACCAGGTTTTGGTATTGCAGGTATCTCGGGTATCATGCTATCTCTAGGTTCGCTTGTGTTAATCATGATCAACAATGAAGGTTTTAATTTTGATTTTGTGCCTTTTGAACAAGTTGTAGTTGCCATCTCTACCGCGCTGGGAGGGTTGCTGGCAGGAGTAATTATGATGTTTCTGGGTGGGGCTCGGCTCATGAATTCAAATGTTTTCAAAAGAGTAAGTCTGGAAGATGTACAGGATAGATTGCAGGGTTATACGTCCAACTTTCAAACCACCAGTTTTATGGGCAAAACAGGAGTTACCTTTACTGTGCTTCGTCCTAGTGGTAAAGTTATGATTGATGGAGAAATATACGATGCATATACCAGGGGAGACTATATTGAAAAAGACACTAAAGTGAAAGTAGTGGAAGAGAGCGGGACATCATTAAAAGTTAGAAAAGTAGAAGAATGAAAATTTTAGGAATAATACCAGCCAGATTTGCATCTACAAGGTTTCCAGCCAAAGCATTGGTAGATATTGCTGGGAAACCCATGGTACAACGGGTTTATGAACAGGCAATTAAAAGTAAAAAATTAGATAAAGTAGTAGTAGCTACTGACCATACTAAGATAAAGGAAGTAGTTGAATCTTTCGCGGGTGACGTGATGATGACCAGTGATCAACATCCTACGGGAACCGATCGATGTTTTGAAGCGCTTCAACTGCAATCAACAGACTATGATTATGCCATCAACATTCAGGGCGATGAACCATTTATACATCCGGATAGTATTGACGAGCTGGCCGGTTTGCTGGATGGTAATTCGCAACTGGCTACTTTGGTCACCCCGTTTAAGAGCAGTGAACAATTATTTAACCCCAGCCTGATGAAGGTGATTTTCGATAAATACAATAACGCTATTTACTTCAGCCGCGAAGTAGTGCCACATTTACGAGGGGTAAACAAATCGATGTGGGCTGAAAAGCATACCTATTATAAGCATGTATGTATGTATGCTTACCGTTCCGATATATTGGCTGAAATTACTCAGCTTGATCAATCAGATTTGGAAAAAGCAGAATCTTTGGAACAGCTCCGGTGGATTGAAAATGGCTATAAAATAAAAATTGGTATTACTGATAAAGAAAGTATGAGTATCGATACCCCGGAAGATTTGCAAAGGGCACTCAAGGCATATGACCTTATTTAATGTATTTACAATTCCTCATATTTTTTTATAGTAAACCAAGCCAGTAATACCAATAAGATTACTATTATAATTGTGCCTATTAAAAACTCGGGTAATAGTTGAGCGTTTTCCAATATGTTGCCTATTACAATGGGTCCCAAAGCGGTAGAAAAAACCATTAAAGTAGTAACCATACTTTTAATAGAGCCAAAAAATCTTACCCCGTACAGCTCGGCCCATAGGGCAGTACCTGTCAGCGAACTTAAGCTGGCGGTAACGGCAAGTAAAATCATGTAAAGCAGCGCGAACCATTTATTATCGCCGAGCATGAGCACTGCCATAGCCAATAACAGCGGCACAAGATATACAATTACAGTTTTGCGAGCAGTAAATTTGTCAACTAAGGGTCCGGCCAAAATACTGGTTAGAATACGTGTAACTCCATAACCCACGAAGCAAGTGGCCAGCCATTCCATGCTCCAGCCTTTAGCCATAGCTAGCAGGTTTTGATGAATAAAAATACCCGTGATAAAAAATGGTAAAAATAGAATTACCGGTAAAATTAAATAAAAACGATAGTCAGCCAACACTTGCTTTCGAGATAGGTTTATTTTTGATGACTCCTCCGTTTGCTTGGGCGAATTAGCAAATTGAAATGGATTATCTTTTCTAACCAAAACCAGGCTGACAGGTATAAACACAAGGGCTACAGACAGGGCCAGCAATTGCCAGGCAGCCTGCCAATTGAGCCATCCAATAACCGCTGCTACCGCCACTGGTAATAGGGTTTCTGCCAACGATAACCCAAGTCCTGATAAAGACAATGCTTTGCCTCGATCAACAGTAAAATACCGGGCTACTCCCGTAGAGCCAATCAGGATCATGAGGCCCTGGCCGCAAAAACGCAGGCCCAGCAGCGAAATAAAAAGTAAGGCAACATGCCGGCTGAAGCTCATAAGCAGACAGAATGCAGCTATTGCCAGACCATTGATCAGGCTTGATTGTCTTATTTTCAATTTGTCTACAAATTTTCCTGCAAAAGGAATAATGGTCGCACTACATATGGTAGCTATTGCATACATCAATCCGAAAGTTGAATTAGACAAATTGAAGCTTTGATTATAATAAGGCACAAATTGACTTATCAGAAAGGTTTGTCCCAGGGCGGAGTAGAAATAGTGGGTGGCTCCAAAACCCACGTACCCGGGGTAGGAAACAAGAAGTTGTTTATAGTTCATTGGCTGAATTATAAAAAAAATGATACAGTATGAAATCAGCCGGCAAAGATGAGGAAAATAAGAGGAAATCAGGAAGTAAAATAAATTGAATTGCTTCCTTTTCCCAGATTGGTTTAATCCCAATCATCTATATTTGAATAGCGGCAGCCTTTATTGCTCATAGGCTTATTAAGTCATGTAAATATTTTTGAAAATCATACGATATTTAAATAATGATAAAAAGTGATCTTATTTTAAATTACCTTCGAAATGCTATGCTCGTTTTCCACGTAGAAATAAGATTAAAAATAGTTGGCTTTACAAAAAACTATGTTAGTCACTGTAGGTTAACATGATAAACTAATAATATGGCAATTAAGGTTTTTTTTGCTGACGATCACGAACTTTTTGTGCAGGGTGTAATGTCTTTATTAAAAGGTGAGCCTATAGACTTTATAGGCAAAGCCTCAATTGGAAGTGAGATAGTGAAAAAAGTAGCCATTGAAATACCTGATATATTATTGCTGGATATTGAGATGCCTGATATGAGTGGCATTGAAATAGCTAGAAAAATAATTAATAGCAATCCTTTGATAAATATCCTTATCCTTTCAAATTACAATAAAGTAGAACTAGTATCAGAAGCTTTAAGCATTGGCGTAAAAGGTTTTATGTTAAAAACTGCTGACAAGACTGATTTAATGAATGCCATCAATACTGTAAGTAGAGGCAACAGCTATTTTAATACTGATATCCGTGAAAAAATTGTCGAGTGCATTACAAAACCTGGTGAATCAAAGATTAGCATTAAATCACAACAAAAACTGTCTAATAGAGAAAAAGAAATTTTAAGCTTAATAGCTATAGGTTTAAAAAATCATGAAATCGCTAAGAAACTTTATATAAGTACTCATACAGTGATTACCCATCGTCGTAACTTACTACAAAAGTCTGGTACTAAAAATACTGCAGGTTTGGTTCGCTTTGCTTCGATGGTAGGCTTGTAACTTATTTACCCATTTTTTAAATTTCCCCTCAAATAGGTATAAAATATCCCCTTTTTAGGGCTATCATTAAAAAAAATAATTGATCAAATTTACATTTATTTCTATCTTATTAAACCAGCAATAAATGAAGATTAATATGAACAAGGTCATTACAAAAGTAAGTCAAATATCACATAATGTATTTGTGGGTGCTGTAGAATTGAATTTTACTAACTATGGTAGTCTTTTCGATTATCATGAGTCATTTAAAATCGCACTTGATATGTGTAGTATGCACAATTTATCAAACTGGATAATTGAAAAAGACGATTTTAATGATTTATCCATTGAAGAATACCTAATGGTAATCAATAAATGGTTGAGATATAATATTAACTCCGATAAAAATATAGATGCTAAGGTGGCTTTAGTATCAAAACCTCAAGAATCTATAAAGCTAGAAAAATACCTTTCTTTGCGATGGTTTGTTGAACGTTTGCAATTACCTTCCCAAGTTTCTCTGGTTGTGTTTCGAGATGCTAAAGCAGCCTACCGATTTGCGTTATCCGCTAAACACCTTCAGCATTCGTAATGTACTAACGATTGTACTCAGTAGCCCTGCTTAGAATTACTATATGAGTTAATTAAGAGCGATGCAAATGGTATTACCTGTAGATCAACACGAAACACTAATTGTACTTCTGAACAAACTATAGTTAAATATAGTAATAATTATAAGAACTAATCATAATTTTTAAAAATGGATATTGTAATTCTTTATTATATACTTGGTGTTTTAGCTTTTTTAATCCCTTTTGGTGTTTTATATTTCGTGCTTAAATCAATACGAAAAAAACAAGAAACACCTAAAGAAAGAGTTGAGCGTAAAAAAAATAAAGGCTTTCAGCAGCCATTGAAAGATGTAAGAGAAACACGCCTGGAAGAAGATGATAAAGTAAGCAAAAGCAAAAATTGATTTTTAACTAAAAATAACAAAAGGACAAAATATTAAGCAGAAGTGTACTTTTTAACATTTCTGTTTTTTAATTTAATTTAATTCCTTCCAACTTTACTTTTAATTAATTACCAGTTATTTTGAATAAAAAGAGATTTTTATACATTATCCCGGGCATACAATTTTACCCGTTTTCTTACCTTCTTTGCCAATTCATCATTTATTTCACTGGTTGATAAACGCCAACACCAATTATTCCCCACTGTTCCTGGCCGGTTCATGATCGCTTCCTGGCCCAGGCCTAGTAGGTCTTGCATCGGAAAAATAGCTAAACGTGCCACCGACATCATAACTAAACAAACCAGAATTTCATGCACATTTTCTGCATCTATATCTCTAAGTAAATATTCTTTTAAATTATTTTTACTTTCTTCGTCAGCTTCATTCTCCCACCACCCTTTTATCGTATTGTTGTCGTGAGTGCCGGTGTAGGCTACGCATTCTACCTCATGATTGTGCAAAATGTAAGGATTTTCTGGCATGCCATGACCAAAGGCAAAAAGGAGTACTTTCATACCAGGCAACTCGTATTTTGACATCAGGTTACGTACATCATCATCTATAGTTCCTAAATCTTCAGCGATAATAGGCATTTCCGGAAATTTTTCTTTAAAGACATCAAATATGTCATTACCGGGACCACTCACCCAATAGCCATTCATGGCTGTTTCATGATCTGCAGGCACTTCCCAATAAGCAGAAAATGCCCTGAAGTGATCCAGTCTTACCTTATTACACCATTTTAGGTTTTGTCCCACCCGTTTGTGCCACCATTCATATCCTCGCTCTTTCATCAGTGGCCAATTGAAAATGGGTGTTCCCCACAACTGACCTGTTTCACTGAAGTAATCAGGGGGTACGCCGGAAACTACCATGGGCCTTTTATCATCCTTCAATAAAAATAGTTCGGGATTTGCCCATACGTCAGCACTATCATAGCTTACATAAAATGGCATATCTCCTATAAAATTGATTTTTTTCTTAGAACAATACTCTTTCAATCCATCCCATTGATGAAAGAAAATGAATTGAAGAAACTTTTCCTGTTCTATGGTATCTTGCAGTTGCAAGTCTATTTTCTTGATGGCTTGTTCTTGTCTATCCCTGATATCTTCATTCCAGCGGCCCCAGTCTGCTCCTTGGTGATAATCTTTAATGGCTACAAATCGTGCATAATCTTGCAACCAAAATGAATGCTCGTGACAAAAGGCTTCATATTTGCGGTGGATGTCAGCACTCATGCCAGATTTAAATTTAGCAAATGCCTTTTTAAAAATAAATTGCTTAAGAGCTGCCGATTCAGAGAAGTCCACTTTATTATCGGTAAAGTAATATTTATTTTGCAATTCACTACTATTAATGAAACCATCGCGCGCTAATAAATCAGGGCTTATCATCATAGTGTTGCCTGCAAATGCTGATAACCCGCTATATGGTGAATAAGCATTACCCTCATCTACTGGGTTTAATGGCAATATTTGCCAATAGTGCAAACCTGCTTTTGTCAAAAAATCAGCAAATTTATAGGCTTCAGGACCTAAATCGCCTATTCCAAAGGCTGATGGTAAGGAGGTAATATGTAGAATTACTCCGCTTGATCTATTTTTCATAAATTTTATCTATGGTTTTCTCTTAAAAATACGATAGGGAAATTAGTAAATAACTCGTTTACTCGTACTACTTGATTTTCAAAGTTAAGCATACGCCCACTAAAAGTGCTACGCCAATTGCGGGGAGCACCTTTGGGTAAATGTAAAATGGTATCTTCCCAGGTTTGTACCTGATGTGGATATTCCCCTTCATTGAGAAAATGTACTAAATGCCGCGGCAAAACAATCAGTGCCCATTGATTTTGGTAATGGCGCGCATAGCCAACCAGGTGCCAATAGCCACTGCCGCTAAAATGCAACGGTATATATTTGCCTTTGCTAAATAATTTTTGGCTTCTGCGTCTTTCTATCAACGATTTGTATAAAGTAAATAATTTAATTCTGCCATCCTCTTTACTTTGCAGCAATGAATCAATTAATTGTATGGGATCATGATTATAAGCTTCTTGAATATCTTTTAAAATTTTTTCTCTCAGCTCATAGTCAACTGGCCGCCGATTGTCGGGGTCTACCAAGTTTAAATCCCAAAATTCTGTTCCCTGATATACATCTGGTACTCCGGGAGCCGTAATTTTCAATAGCACCTGACTCAAAGAATTTATAAAGCCAAAATGTGTAACCTTTTTTAGGAAAGGGCGTGCGGCTTGCATAAATTTACTATTTTCCTGTAAAATGGTATTAAGAAAATCGTGTACGCCAAACTCATACTGCTGGTTAGGATTACTCCAGCTCGAGTTTCTTTTCCCTTCCCGTAGCACTTTGGTCATGTATTCGCGTAAGCGCTGCCTCAATTCTTCATTGATACTGCCATCCATGGGCAGAGCTCCTACAATGGTTTGATAAATAAAATACTCATCATTATCATCCGGTGATTGTTTGCCATTAAAGCTTTTTTTAGCCCCCATATTTATCTGCTTCCACTGCTTTACGGCTTGATGCCATTCATCCGGTAGTTCGCTGATAATGTTAGTCCGTACTCGCATGTCTTCTCCGCGCTTGGTGTCATGGGTAGCTGTGGCACTTAAAGCATGAGGTGCTAATACTTGTCGAGCCATCATTTTCTCATGAAACTCTTGAAAAGAGATACCAAAAATTTCCGGTGAGTCTCCCACTTCATTGTGCGAAATAAGCCTGTTGTATAAATAAAAAGTGGTATCTTCTACCCCTTTGGCTTCCAATGGTCCGGTAAACTGCTGACTGCGCATCAAAAAGAAAAGCTTATTATCATTAATTAGCTTATTGCTTCCCCGGGTTTCAGTAAAAAGATCAAAAATATACTTTAATTCTTTTTTTAATTCCGACCGCCAATTAGATGCTTGCAGATAGGCCTGTTTTAACATGCTGAGATCGCCTTGGCTCAGGGGATACTGGGTAGGATAAATACGATACACCGGGTGTGCAATCATAAAAACTGCCAGTGCTTCAGCAAAATTCTCATCCTCAAATCGGCCTTCGTCAGGGTATAGCTGCAGTTGCTTCATCAGCATTATCAAATTATTCAATTCTCCACCCATGCGTTCTTTGATAATGAAATATTTCTTTTCCATTACCAGGTCATGATATTCTTGCTCTTCTCCCACCAGGTCCTTATAGATATCATTAAATCGTTCTTTGTTACGCCAATCAGTAAATAAATGGCTTACGCTGGCCAAAAATCCATAGCCGGTAGTTCCCTGCGCGGGCCAGAAAATTGGAAGCGACTCCTCCCATTCAAGAATTTTTTCAACCACCAGGTATAGGTCCTTACCAAAATGGTCACGGACTTTCTGCAAGTAATCATTCGGGTTGAAAAGTCCATCAATATGGTCAACCCGCAGCCCATGAATTAAATCTTGATCGAATAAAGTTTTCAGAAAAGCATGGTATTGCTGAAAGACACCTTCATCCTGCATTCGCAACGAAATCAAATCATTGATAGTAAAAAATCTACGATAGTTGATTCTTTTTTCTGTTTCCTGCCAATGACAAGGTAAAAAATACTGAAATTCCAATAAGTATTGTAGGTAAGCCTGATCCTGATTGATTTTCGAAAGAGTCTTATCCAGTAATTTTGTAAAGCTGCTATTGGCTTGATACATTTTGTTAACATCCTTTTTGAATTGCAGCACCTTGTCATAATCGTGCCTGGATATATCCTGAAGGTTTTCTGATTGTTCCAGCATCTTAAAAATCTCTTGTTCCAAAGTGCCGTCAATGTCATCATCCGCTTGCAAGATGGATTTCACTTGCAGCATTAGGTGATAATAGCTTTTCAGGCTTAATGGATATTGCTGGTCATAGTACTTTAGGGAAAAGCCATCATGATCAAAATGAATGGCTATTTCTTTACGCCCCAATATTTCTTCAAGTGGAGCTCCCAGAAAAGGGGCCATCATTTTTCCATCCAGTTCCGAGTCGTCATTTTTCCAGGTAATATCGAAAAATTCATAATATTTGGAATCCGGACCTTTTTCCATTATATCTCTTAACCATGGATTAAGAAATGAAAAAGCCATATGGTTTGGCACCATGTCTTGTAACCAACCCATATTTTTGTCGTGTAGTTTACGATTTATTTGCTTAAGTTCTTGCCAACTGCCTATTTCAGGGTTTATTCGCTCCGGGTTGATTACGTCATATCCATGCTGGCTGCCAGGAGTGGCTTGTAAAATAGGTGAAGCATACACGGTAGAAATGCCAAGATTGTATAGATAATCAACTATTTGGTTTAGTTTTTTAAAATCAAACTTATTGCTTAGCTGTACCCGATATGTTGCTGAAGGTATATACATTACATTTTCATATTTAATTCTTCGTATAAAGTATTGAAAGTTTGCACCCAAGTTTGTGCTTCCACATCACTTCGCTCACTTCTATAGGCGTAGGCCTCGAAATGGATGCGCCTGATCAAAAAGGTAAGATTTTCTGATCTCCACAAATCAAGTGTAAGCGGTAGCTCTTTTAATATTTTTAAGAAATCCGCTACTTTTTTCATTAACACCAGGTCTTGGGGGTTTTCAAATAACCGCTCTACATAGCGGGTGATTCTTTCTGTAGCTATGAAATTGAGCGTAAGGGTATCTAAATTGATAGAAAGCCTTGAAATCTCGTCTTTCACGCGATTAAAATCGCCAATATTTACTTCTTCCTGCTCCAACAATTTGCGCAATTTAGCATTCACGATAAATTCTAAAGGAACACGAATGGGATGCGGAAGTGGTAAATTAAGCTCTTTTACTGCTTGCATAATGGGATAATTATTTTCATAAAGCTGCCGCATCAAACCTTCTGAAGCTACCGAAGTGTTTTCAAGTACCTGGTCCACTATTTTTTGTTGGTCATCTTTAAACAAGTGCCAGAAGGAATAGCTGTGGGTTCCAAAATGTTTATCCATCAGGATTATTATTTCATGAACATTACTCTTGCTAAAGGCTTCTGTCATCTCTGTATTCATAAAATCATAGTCTTTTGCGTCCGAAAATTGACGAACACCGCCAAAAATATGATGGTCGCCCAGGTAAAGAATGGCAAAAGAGACATTATGTTCTTCACGCGTTATTTCCGATTCCAGCAATACTTTACCAATACCAAGTTTATGCTTGCCAGCTTCATGTAACTTAAATTCTTGCGATTGAGCCCAATAAGAATATATTTTACTTATCTTGCTGTAATTAGAGAAAATAGATGATACAGCATAGTGGGCTCCTACCCGGTGCAAATCTACTATAGCAGGTTTTACAAATTTTTCGTATGCTTTGGCCGCATCTTTTAATTCAGGTATATTACTCTTGGCTTCGCTGAGTAATTGCAAAAACTGAGGCTGGTAATCAACATTACTTACTTCTTTTGCCAATTGAATAGCACGGGCTGCATACATAATGTCCTGCATGGATTCTATACCAGTCACCTCATCAAAAAACCACCCACAACTGGTAAACATGAGCATGGCGTGATACTGCATTTCTAATAGCTGAAGAAATTCCACTTCCTCGTGTTTTTCTAATGTCTGCACATGCTTCTGCAAAAAGGCATCTACGTTCTCACGAGAACGATTAAAAATCACCTCTATATAATCATTGCGCACTTCCCATGGGTTTTGTACAAATTTTTTCATTTGTTTCTCAAACATAGGCACAAGTTCATCGCGCAGCCAATCAAAGGATTTACGCAAAGGTTCACGCCATTCTTGAGTCCATCCGGCACGGCCTCCTGTATTACAACCACAATTAGACCTCCATCGCTCTACCCCATGGTAACAACTCCAGCTGGTATTTTCAATTATTTCTACCTCATACTCAGGCGGATGTTTTTCTAAAAATTCACCATAGATTGATAGATCTGCCTGCTCTGATTTTTCAATTTCCTGAAGGCAATAGGAGAGGGCCATTTCACCAAAATGGTGATGGTGCCCATAGGTTTCTCCATCAGTTGCAATGTGGATCATCTTTGTTTCGTCCTTGTCATTAGCTACTTGTTCAATTAGTCGTTGTGCAAAGGCTTCGCCGTTATCAAGCAATCTTTCGAAAGCAATACCTTGCGATATTGGACCATCATAAAAAAATAAATTGATGGTACGTCCTGAGGGCAGTTTGCACAAGTAAGCATTGCGAGGATCAATTTTAGCGCCTACTGCATCGTGCCATCCATCCCATGGCTTTTTAGCTTCTTCAGTGGCCTCTTTAGACTTTTCGGCCTTACCTTCAGTGGTTTTAGTCTCTTCGGCTAGCACGGGCTCTGCTTTTTTTACTGGCTCAGGTTTGAAATTTAGATGGCGATAGCGCCTGGCTTGATAGGGAGAAAGAATGGTGAATTTAATACCGTTATCTGCCAATACTTCAAGTGTTTCTGTATCTACGGCGGTTTCACCCAGCCAAATACCTTCCGGGAAACGGTTAAATCTTTTTTCAAAGTCGCGAATACCCCATTTTACTTGAGTCTCTTTATCTCGGCGATTTGCCAGCGGCATGATCATATGATTATAAACCTGAGCTATGGCAGAACCATGACCTGAGAATCGCTTTATGCTTTCTTTGTCTGCTTGCAAGATGGCTTCATAAACATCCGGTGAGTTTTTTTCCATCCATTCCAGCAATGTGGGGCCGAAATTGAAACTCATACGGGCATAGTTATTCACAATTCCGATGATGCGTCCTTTGTGATCAAGAAATCGAGAAGCAGAATTTCGTGCGTAGCATTCAGCAGTAATGCGGTGGTTCCAGTCATGAAAAGGATAGGCCGAGTCTTGTTTTTCTACTGAATTTAGCCAGGGGTTCTCACGTGGTGGTTGATAAAAATGCCCGTGAATACATACATATTTTTTATTCATATACTTCTTATTTTTTTTTGTCAAAAATCATGGCACTTTGAGGATTAATGCTAACTACATTATCTTTAGTAGTGCTGGTATGGGCACCTGGTCCCTGCCATTCGGCTGCTGAAGAATCAAGCTTAATTTCCATGGCTTCCATAGCCCAAGGTACCATTATATTTTGTATTACTTTACTATAATTAAAGACCAAAACAGCCTGACTGTTTTCATCTTTGCTGGTTCTGAATACGGCCAGGCATTTTTCTTCTTCATAAGCCTTCACTTGTTGACTTTGGCGGGAAAAATTTTGCCAGGCAGCATGTTGTTTGCGCCATTTTATCAAATGCTTATACCAATTAAGCATTGCCTTCTGGCTGTGGGTTTTTTCTTTATCCCATTGTAAAGAAGACTGCTCTAGTGAGGCTTCTGCTTGGGGGTCTGGCATATCACCCTCAAGGTGAAATGCTTCAAATTCCTTTTTTCTGCCTTGCCGCACGGCCTCTACAAGGTTTGGGTCAGTATGGCTTACAAAGTAAAGAAAAGGGTTTTCCTCTGCATATTCTTCTCCCATAAACAGCATAGGCAACATGGGAGAAAGCAAATAGGTAGCAGAAACTAATTTAGCTGCCTCAAAATCCACTAATTGCGTTATTCGTTCTCCTAGCATTCGGTTGCCTACCTGGTCATGGTTTTGACCAAATACCACAAATTGTGAAAACGGCGTATGGGAAGGGTCGTTGCCAAAGGTTTTTTTACGGTGCCGCGAATAGCGCCCGTTATATACATAGCTGTGCTGAAAGGATGATGCCAAATGCTCAATATTACCAAAATCTTCGTAGTAGCCTTTAGTTTCTCCGGTAACCAAAGCATGTATTGCATGGTGAAATTCATCAACCCATTGCCCGTCAAGACCATAGCCTCCGCGCTCGTAACCATCAATAAACCGTACATCATTCAGGTCCGATTCACCAATCAGTATTTTAGGTACTCCCTCTTCTTCACTCATTTTTTTCACCTCTCGCGAAAGCTCTTGCATAAAATGTAAAGCACCAAAATCTTTTATAGCATGAATAGCATCTAAACGTAAAGCATCGATATGAAAATCTCTTAGCCACATTAGGGCATTTTGCAAAAAGAAATTGCGTACCTCATCGCTGTGATCATCATCGAAGTTTAAGGCTTGTCCCCAGGGCGTTTGATACTTATCAGTGAAATATGGACCATAAAGTGAAAGATAATTACCTTCCGGCCCCATATGGTTATAAACTACATCAAGAATTACTGCTATTCCTTTGGCATGACAAGCATCTACCATTTGCTGTAAGCCGGTAACTCCGCCGTAGCTGATTTGAGTAGCAAATGGATACACGCCATCGTAACCCCAGTTTCGTTCTCCGGGAAATTGTGCTACCGGCATAATTTCAATAGCATTTACGCCTAAGTCAATGAGGTAATCCAATTTTTCAATTACACCTTCAAAAGTTCTTTGCGGCGTAAAAGCTCCCACGTGCAATTCATAAATGATATAATCTTGCAGGGGTAGGTTTTTCCACTGTTGGTCGGTCCATTCATAGTTAATATCTGCTACTGCAGAAGGTCCATGTACTCCGTCAGGTTGTGCTTTAGAAGCCGGATCTGGCTTTTCATCTTCTCCATTGATGGCAAATTTATATTTTGTACCGGCTTTAATTTCTGGTAATTTTTTTTGCCAATATCCTTTATTATCCTGTTCCATCTCATATTCCGCTGAATCGGGTTCAATAATTTTCAAAATCATTTTCTCCGCAAAGGGAGCCCAAACGCGAAAAGATGTTTCATTGGATTGGCAATCGGCGCCTAACTTTATATTCATATAGCTTTTGATTTAAAAAAATGGGTTTATGCTAATGGAAAAAAATAACACAAGTAATTAAGCAAAATGTTCACTGTAAATTAAGACAAAGTTGAGATATAAAAAGCTAATCGTCAATATTTCAGTGATTTTAAGCTATTTATAGTTTCATAATAAACAAAATGTAGTACAGGATAACCGCCAACACCTGCATTTCGGAGGGGATTTTACATGTTCCGGATGTTTTAATAGGTGATTACAAGATAGGATTGCTATCAAGTAGTAGACCCGAAGAACCAATGCTTTAAAACCTCTTAAAGAACGTATCTGCTTACTAAAGAAAGAAACCTTCGCATGTATTTTCTTAAAAAAGTCAAAAGCCTATAGGTCTGAGAAATTATACATTATTCAAAATGGTTGCCATGGCCAAAAATAATTTTTCTATTTTAGCAGATTAATTACCCAATAGGGTTTAACTACTAAACGGATAACAACTGAATGGTGGAAAAATCGGTTCATAGTATTTTAAATGTAAGAAAGCAAAATTACCGTCGAACGTTAACCTTGCTTTTCCTGGGTTTGGTGGCTGCTTTTACCATCAATATTCTTTTGGGTTCTGTTAATATTCCGCCCGCGCAGTTGTGGCAGTCTTTTTTTTCTGATGAGCAGGAATTTAAGGTTTGGAAAAATATTTTTATTCATTTCAGGCTGCCCAAAGGCATTACTGCAATTGTAGTAGGCGTAGGACTTTCTGTTAGTGGTCTATTGATGCAAACTTTGTTTAGAAACCCACTCGCGGGCCCCTTCGTGTTGGGTATAAGTTCTGGTGCTACCTTGGGTGTAGCCATAGTAGTAATGGCTAGCTTTAGTTTTGGCGGTTTAATCACTACACTCGGTACCGGTGGTAGCTGGCTGGTAGTGTTGGCTTCTACTTTGGGTGCTTTATCCGTTATGCTTTTGGTTGTATTGGTTTCTGTAAAAGTGCGCGATAGCATGACACTATTGATCGTGGGGCTAATGTTTGGTAGTGCTACCGGAGCATTGGTAAGTGTGCTGCAGTATTTTAGCGATGCTGAAAATATTCAGGCATTCTTAATCTGGACGTTTGGAAACTTGGGTGGAATGACTTTTGCTGAAATGAGTATTTTTGTTCCGGTGGTTTTTACCGGATTAAGTTTATCTTTTTTTGTACAAAA
>CAZQEZ010000023.1:31764-39064 GCA_964592475.1 uncultured Roseivirgaceae bacterium | reverse complement strand
GCCTGTTTTATTGAAATTGTTATTATTTATTACATGAAAAAAATATTAAAATAATAATAATTAAACTATTTTAAGTGGGTATCTTTTACAAATATTCTGCTTATAAAAGCATCTTTTTGAATCAATTTTATTATTTGTCACTAATTATCAGGTAATTACATGAATTCTTACATAAAAATGTTTTGACTACAGTTAAACCTCATGAATTGAGGAAAAATAGCTAGGTTGCACTTTATTTGAAACAACTTCAATATCACTAGTTATGAATCGATTCAAAAATTTAAAGCTGAATGAGATTAAAAACCAATTGGTTGTACTTATTTTCTGCCTTATCTTCTTACTTTTATTTTTATTCATTATCAACTTTTTCAGCAATAGGAATATTAATCAGGATTTACATACTATCAATCAAAATCATGCATCTTTAGCAATACAAATGGAGAAGTTGCATTATTCGTTACAAGAAATTGCTGAAGGAGAAACTGTAGCTAATTTTGAAACACAAATAGAGGATCTGCAAAACACGGTAAGCAATCTAAATAATCAAGAATTTAGAAATAAAATGGATACATTATTGCTTTCGCTACATGAACTTAATAGTTTGCCCGACACAGATGAAGCTGCAAATACTCTTGCAAACTTAGAAAACTTGCAGCAAAATCAAAAAAATATACTTGACCAAAAAATTGAAAATATCGGCAATTTGGTAAAGGCTCAAAATCGGATTAACTTAATATCTTTATTGTTGACCATTGCTTTTGTTTTGATTTTTGGAATTTATATAAGAAAATCTCTGATAAAATCCCTTAAGCGGCCTACTAAGCTCATGCAAAACCTATCTAAAGGTAAGCTTCCAGAAAATATTAAACCCACAGGAAATGAGTTTAACGAATTGATAATCCTGGCCAACCAACTTGTGGATAACCTCAGAACTGCCAGTAATTTTGCCTTAAATATTGGACAAGGTAAATTTGAAGATAACTATCAACCTTCCACTGAAGATGACATATTGGGCAATGCATTAATTAATATGCGTGATCAGCTGCTAAAAGTAGATCAGGAAAGCCAAAAAAGAAATTGGGCCAACGAAGGATATGCCAAATTTGGGGATATTTTGCGAAAGCAAACTGATGACATTCAGGATTTTGGTTTCAGTATTATTTCCGGATTAGTAAAATATATTGAAGGAAATCAAGGCGCTATTTATGTAGTGCAAGAAGATTCGGAAAATGAACAAGAACAAGTACTTAATCGAATAGGCACTTATGCTTATGGACGTCATAAGTATGTAGAGGATATCATCAAACCCGGCAGTGGCTTAGTAGGACAGGCATTTTTAGAACAAGAAACTATTCACATGATCGATATCCCTGATGATTATATCAAAATCACTTCCGGATTAGGAGATGCGCCACCCAGAAGTTTGATTATAGTTCCTATGAAGTTTAATGATCAAATATATGGTGTAATGGAAATAGCTTCATTTAATAAATTTCAAAAACATGAAGTTGATTTTTTAGAAACTATTGCTGAAAGTATAGCCTCTACGATTAGCAATGTGCGTATAAATGAGCAAACCGTGAAATTACTTTCTGAAACTCAGGAACAAGCAGAGCAACTTCGTACCCAGGAAGAAGAGATGCGACAAAATATGGAAGAGCTATCTGCCACCCATGAACAAGTAGAAAGACTGAAACTGGAAGAAGAGCGCAAAAATAAAGAAATGATTGCCAAAATAGAGGATTATAAAAATATGCTGATGCGTATAATTGACAATGTGCCCGGCAAGATATTCTTAAAGGATCATGATGGTCGATTAATTTTGCTCAATCAGGCAGTTGCTAATGCCTATAATACCACGGTAGATAAATTACTTGGCACAACTGATTTTGACTTTTTCAGCTTTGAAATTGCTTCTGCATACAGAAAAACTGAAGTAGAAATAATAGAAACAAATAAACCTCAACATATACCTGAAGAAATTTTTAAAGATCAGGAAGGCAAAATTCATATTTTGGATACCTTGAAAATGCCATTTAAAATAAGCGGTGATGATAAAATAGGTCTGCTAGGTGTACAAACGGATATAACCGAAATAAAAAGCATGGAGAAAAAGCTTAAAGAGCAAAAGGAAGAAATGCAAAAAGAAATAGATGCTTTAAAAGAGCAAATAAAAAAAAATGAGACAAATACCACTAAAAGTTAAAAATAGATTTAAATATTAGCTGATATTTGATATATACTGTTGTTCAAACTCATTGAACAAACCTACTAAATGGTTGCTAATAGACCCTGGCTTTCCGTTAGCAATTAATTTTTCATCTATTTGTACTACAGGCAAAACTTTTTTAGTAGTTCCAGTCATAAATATTTCATCAGCCTCAAAAACTTCTTCCATGCTTACAGCCCGCTCCTCTACCTGATAATGTTGCTTGGCTAGCTGTATAACTTTTGCTCGTGTAATGCCAAGTAAAACACCATCATCCGGTGTGGCTATAACACCATTTTTAACCACAAACACATTACTTCTAGATACCTCCCGTAATTGGCCCTGGTAATGGTAAAGCACATCTACTGCCCCTTTTTGGCGGCAACGTGGGGCAAGTTTAACAGAAGTTAAATAATTGGTAGTTTTAATCTGGCTCCATTCTCTTTGATAATGATGAGTTAGCAATTTAATACCATTTTCAAACCACTCATTGGGCGGTAGCTTTACTGGTTCAATTAAAATCATAAAATTAGGTTGTGCAGGCAAAAACGCGTTATCAGAATATCCACCGGTAAGTACTAACCTGACCCCTGCTTCAGCATAATCATTCTTTTCTATCAGTAGAAGAATTATGTTCTCTAAATCCTTTTGAAGATAATGCAAGGGTAAATCCATCATTTTGGCCGAATTGATAAATCTTTGCAGATAACCATCCATCATCATTGGCTTAAAGTTTACCGTACGAAAAAAATCAAAAATGGCAAATCCGCGCAATATCCCTATATCTTTAATTCCAATATTTGCTTTTTCGGCTGGTACTATTTCATTATTTAAAAAGAAAAATTGACTCATAGGCAAATTAAAAAAAGGTGGCACTGAAATCAGCTACCACCTTTGAATCATTTTTTTCAATAATTTAAAAAGCTTTGGTTTGGCCTGGTACAGGTACGGGATATGATCCATCTGGTAAAGGTAAAACCGGAGGTGCTGCTTCCCAACCCCACTCCGATTCATCGGGAACCAGTTTCAAATCACTGTTTAAAGCGTCATCCCAGGTAACTACCTGACCAGAGTATGTTGCCATTCTACCCAGAATAGCAGAAAGGGTAGCATGAGCTCCTTTTTCAGCATCAGCATACTTAAAATCTCCTTTATCCACGGCCGCAAAAAGCTCGTCATGTTCTTGCTGGTATGGGTTTGGATCATCTCTGTCTCTATGTTTCCAGGTTATTTTACCATTCAAGTCATAAATAGCACCGGTGTTATCAGCCTTACCTTTAGTACCTACGATGTGCTCCCCTACTTTATTCCAGCAGCCTTTTATATGACGACTTTGACTATTAGCCATAGTACCATCTTCATAAGTAAATTCAACATAATGATGGTCAAAAATCTCACCATGTTCGCGTCCGGTTCTTACTTCTCTTCCTCCCATACCTTGTGCACTTACCGGGTGTCCTTGCTTGGCCCAGTTAAACACATCAATATTGTGAATATGTTGCTCAACGATATGATCTCCACATAACCAGTTGAAATAGTACCAATTCCTCATTTGGTATTGCATTTCGTTCATATCAGGTTGTCTTTCTCTTACCCAAACGCCTCCACTGTTCCAATAAACCTGACCTGAAGTTATTTCACCAATTTCTCCACCATGAATACGGTCCATCATTTCCCGATACTTGGTCTGATAGTGCCTTTGTAAACCTACAACTACATTTAATTTCTTTTGCTTCGCTTTTTCTGCTACTTCAAGCACTTTTCTGATACCAGGTCCATCTGTGGCTACTGGTTTTTCCATAAATATATGCTTATCGTTTGCAATAGCATATTCAAAATGATAAGGACGAAAACCAGGAGGTGTAGTTAAAATTACAACATCAGCCAGGTCAATAGCTTTTTTATAGCCGTCGAAGCCGGTGAATTTATGATCATCCGGCACATCAATTTTTTCTGAATTAGTTATCTGCTTAGTAATGTTGTTATAGCTATTCTCCAATCGATCGGCAAAAGCATCACACATAGCTACCAACTTAGTGTTTTGTTTTACACTAAGCGCCTGCACCGCTGCACCGGTTCCGCGACCACCACAACCTACTAATGCTACTTTAATTTCATCTTTTGCTGCCACGTAAGCACTTGATTGAACCGACAATGGGTTTACAAGTATTCCTCCTACTAAAGCTGCTGATCCTTTTACGAAAGATCTTCTGTTTAAATTATTTTTATTCATAATTACTTCATTTGGGTTTATAATTTATACTTTATTCATCTAATGTGATAGCCCAGAATTCCGCTATTTCTTGAGCTGATGGCTGCTCAACAGGACTCACTACCCTTAGTCCCACGAATGGTGAGTCGGTATTCCACCAAAAGCTTTTAGGTATTTGAGGATCCCTTCTTTTCCATCTTTCTGGGTCAGATTCTATTCTTGCTGCACATGTACAATCATCAGGATCATGTTCATAAGATCCTCCCCTTACTGTGCGAGGATGTAAATCCTGTGGCTTGGCCCATGGATTTGATGCAACTGGCACATCTGTAAACTCGTTATAATAATCTGCAAAATATTGGTCCAATGTCCATTCTGCTACATTGCCATGCATATCATATAGCCCCCAGGGATTGGGTTCTTTTTCCATAACTTTATGATATTGATATTGACTGTTGTCGTAGTACCAGCCATGCTTTTCCAGATCTTCTACTTCATCACCAAAATAATAGGCTGTTTCAGTGCCGGCCCGGCACGCGTACTCCCACTCTGCTTCGGTAGGCAATCGGTAAAACCTTCCGGTAACGGTGGTAAGCCATTTACAAAAATGAAGTGCCGAATATTGTGTCATACTTCCTGCAGGATATCCGTATTTGCCCATGCCGAAACTTGGATCTTCGTAGGGAGGACTAGGTTTGGCTACCGCATCAGCATCTCCACCTTTCGAAACCAAATCTTTATTTTCATTTAAATACGCTTCAAATTGATCCCAGGTAATTTCATGCTTCAGCATATAAAAAGGAGCAACTTTTACGGTATGTACAGGCGACTGATCTTCTTTATAAAAAACAGCACCCTCTGAGGCTCCCATTTGGTACTCGCCACCAGGTATGGGGATCATTTCAAACGTGACATCAATTCCTTCTATATCCTGCACAAATGGCTTTGCCTCATCCTGTGCATGAAGCACTGCAGGAATAGACATTATTGCTAATATTGCTTTTAAAATGCATTTCATAAACTAAATCCCTCTTATTTCTCAAAAATAATACATTTTTACATATCTATAGCCCAAATTAAATGGATTTTTCATGAACTTAACGAGTAAAAACCAGATCAAAATTAATGGTTACATCTTTTCCAGCTTCTATTTGCCCAAACATGGCGGTGGGTGGGGTAATCTTAAATTCAGTCATATCTATTGCTTTACTACCACTGAATTTAAAAGAATTTTTATCAATTTTTTCACCTACCACTTCCATTATAATTGGCTTACTCGTTCCGGCAATGCTTAAATTGCCTTTAGCATTTACTACAAACTCGTTACCTTTTAGCTGGTCAATTGTACCTTGATTTAGTTCAAACATCACCTTAGGGTGCTCCTCAGCTTTTAGCGCTTTGTGAGTCCGGTTATCCATTGTGCTACCTCGACCACTTTCTATGCTTTTTACAATAGCATGAATACTTACTTTCTCTACAACACCGCCATTTTCTAATTTTTCGGCCACAACAGCTGGCATTTCAAATTGCCCTTCTAACTCATTTACAGTGCTACTCCAGTCGTGCAATGTGCTGGTTCCATCTATGCTCATATTACTTTTTTCATTGTTTAATTTAAAAGCTACCTGAGCACTCACTGATGAAATCGTGATTAACATGAGAAATGCCAACATTATTGACATTATATAATTTTTCCTATTCATAATCTTTAAATTTTTATTGAAGTATTATATTATTAGCAACTATTATTCCAAAGATGAAAACGGAAAGTTACTTATTTTTCTTTTATTTCCGAGTATCGAGAACAATTGATGTAATCATTTTTTTAATGAAGTAGTTTTCATTAAATATTTAAGCCCTAATCCACTACTTTTGCAACTCAATTATAACATATGAAGAAAAAAATCTTGATATTACGCTTCTCCAGTATCGGAGATATTGTACTTACCACACCAGTTCCCAGGGTTCTTAAAACTCAATTAAAGGATGTAGAAGTACATTTTTGTACCCGTAAGGCTTATGCAGGCATTTTACAAGAAAACCCTTATATTGACAAATTAATGTTGCTCAATGATAGTCTTAATGATTTAATAAGGCAATTGAAAAATGAGCAATATGATTTAATTATCGATTTACACCATAATCTACGCACCCTTATTATTAAAAAAAGATTGGGCGTAAAAGCATATAGTTTTAATAAATTAAATTTTCAAAAATGGGTTTATGTTAATTTTAAAAGGAATATACTTCCAAATGTGCATATAGTTGACAGGTATTTGGATACAATAAAGCCTTTGGGTGTAACAAATGATTTTAAAGGACTTGATTATTTTATTCCCAATAAAGATAAAGTAGATCTCGAATGGCTTCCGGAAGAATTTAGGAAAGAATATGTGGCATTGGTAGTGGGGGCCAAATATGCTACTAAACAACTACCTATTAAAAAGATTATTCAATTGGCACATATGATAAACAAGCCTGTAGTGGTATTGGGGGGCAAAGAAGATGTAAAAATTGGAGAAACGCTTGAAGAGTTTTTCCGGGTTGAAAATGAATTTACTAAAACTAAAATATTTAATGGTTGTGGTAAATTTAATCTCAACCAATCGGCTTCATTGCTAAAACAAGCAAACTATGTTTTCACGCACGATACTGGATTGATGCATATTGCAGCTGCTTTTAAAAAACAGATATTTTCAATATGGGGCAATACTACACCGCATTTTGGTATGTATCCTTACCTAACCAAATTTACTATATTCGAAAATAATAAAATTGATTGCAGGCCCTGTACTAAAATTGGTTACAAGAAGTGCCCCAAAGGGCATTTTAAATGTATGAATGATTTGAATTTTGACTTTTACCTACCTTAATATAAT
>CAZQEZ010000023.1:0-31664 GCA_964592475.1 uncultured Roseivirgaceae bacterium | reverse complement strand
TGAATGGTGAAAAGTTGAGGCATAAAAAAAGCAGAATTTCCAAGTTGAAAATTCTGCTGTTATCAATCAATGAACAATAATTGATATTTCTAACTTCTAACTTCTTCTGTGTTTTTTTCTTTGTCAATAGTATCTTTAGTGTAAGTAGGACATGTATACTGAACACAAGAAGCCATTAACAATAAGCCACCAAATAATAAAACAATTAATTTTTTCTTCATGAGGTTAAAGTTTTTACCCAAAATTTATCACTAATTTAAACGAAAAAAATTAATAAAGTTATATATTCATCAATTTTTTTCGAGAAAAAAGCCAATTTTTTATCAAAATAGCTATAAAAAAGCCAATACTTTGATAATAAAATTGATTTATCTATTTGATTATCAATTCGTTACTTTTATAACTTATCTAAAGATTAAATATTATTATTATTTGGTAGCAAGCCTAAAAATATTCTAATCCAGGATAAGCATGGCATCGCCATAGCTATAAAATCTGTATTTTTCTTTAATGGCTTCCTGATAAGCATGCATGATTAGATCATAACCTCCAAATGCAGCGGCCATCATTAAAAGAGTTGACTCAGGTAAATGAAAGTTAGATATTAGACCTGAACAAATTTTAAACTCGTAAGGAGGAAAAATAAATTTATCTGTCCATCCTTCATTTCCTTTTAACCGATTGGTTGCAGATACTGAGGATTCAAGGGCTCGCATAGTGGTAGTACCCACAGCGCAGATACGTTTTTTATTATCTAGTGCTTGATTAACAACATTGGCAGTTTCTTCAACCACGTCGTAATTTTCAGAATCCATTTTGTGCTTAGATAGATCTTCAACATCTACCGATCTAAAAGTACCTAACCCGATATGTAAGGTAATGGGTGTGATATGAGTACCTTTTATTTCCAAACGTTTCATCAATTGCTTAGTAAAATGCAAACCCGCGGTGGGAGCAGCCACAGCGCCTATATGCTCAGCAAATATTGTTTGATAACGTTCTCTATCCTGTTCATTGGTTTTTCGCTTATCCCTAATAATTCGAGGTAGTGGTGTTTCGCCCAACGTATCAATCAAGTTATAAAAGTCGGTGCTATCACCATCGTACAAGAACCGGATTGTTCTTCCACGGCTAGTGGTATTATCTATTACTTCTGCTACAAGCTCACCTTCACCAAAATAAAGTTTGTTACCTACCCTGATTTTTCGAGCTGGATCTACCAATACATCCCACAGATGCATATTTGAATTTAGTTCTCTTAGCAGAAATACTTCTATTTTAGCTCCTGTTTTTTCTTTATTTCCATACAAGCGGGCAGGAAAAACCTTGGTGTTATTAATGACCATTACGTCATCTTCTCCAAAATAATCAATTAGATCTTTAAATACTTTATGTTCTATCTTTCCTGTATCTTTGTGAATAACCATCAGACGAGACTCATCCCTGTTTTCTGCCGGATATAAAGAAATTAGACCGGATGGTAAATCAAACTTGAATGCTGATAATTTCATATTTAATATTACGGTATTAAATTAATATTTGCTGCCTTCGAATATGTTTGGAAACATTTTCAAAAATCGAGGTGCAAAGTTATAAAAATTATGCTTAACTTTTAGGCATTTTCTCTTGGAAATAAAAAACCTATATGATATTTATCAAACTCACATTTGAAAGTATAAAATTTGCTCTGGCTTCAATGAAAAGTAATATTTTTCGTACATTACTTTCTTTGCTAGGAGTAACATTTGGAATATTTGCCATAATAGCGGTACTTACCCTGGTAGATTCATTGGAGACTAGCATTAAAGGCTCCTTTTCATTTTTAGGAGCCAACAACCTTAGCATTGATAAGTGGCCCTACCTACCAGAAAATGGCGTTTATCGCTGGTGGGATTTTTTAAACCGCCCGGATGCTACTTACGAAGAATTTGAAGTAATATCGGCCAATTTAGAGAATGCTCAAAGTGTAGCAGTATTTTCTACAAGAGGTGGAATTACCATTAAACGCAAGTCTAATAGCTTGGGCGACAATACGCTATTTGGTGTTTCTCATTCGTACAGCGAGGTATACGACATGAATATAAGCAACGGAAGATATTTTTCAGTGACCGAAACAGAGAATGGAAGAAATGTTGCTATTCTGGGCTATGACATTGCAGAGGCCTTATTCCCATCATCCTCTCCTGTTGGAAAAGTAGTTAAAATTAAGGGATTAAAATTTATAGTAATTGGAATACTAGAAGAAGAAGGAGAGAGCTTATTAGGTATTCAAAGTAATGATGAGTCGTGCTTTATACCTTACAAGTCTTTTGAAAAACTGTACTACACTGGCGCTAGAAATGGCGTGGGATCAACCATTACGATTAAAGGTTTAGAAGAAGATCAAGGATTGTTAAACCTTGAATCGGAGGTAAGGGGCATGATGAGAAAAATCAGAGGTCTTAAACCAAAGGAAGAAGATAATTTTGCCGTGAATCGAGCAGAAGCCATAGCCAATGAGATAAGTAGCGTGTTTGCTATAGTAAGTATTGCGGGGTGGGTTATCGGCGGTTTTTCAATTTTGGTGGGGGGCTTTGGTATAGCCAACATCATGTTCGTGTCGGTGCGTGAAAGAATACCTATTATTGGAATCCAAAAATCGCTTGGTGCCAAAAACTATTTCATTCTATTTCAATTTCTTTTCGAAGCAATTATTCTAAGCCTTTTGGGAGGGGGAATCGGTGTCTTTTTTGTTTACTTGATTTCATTCGCTTCCTTGGGAAGCATGGAAATAGTTCTTAGCTTAAAAAATATGTTGATCGGGTTCTCTCTCGCCACAAGTATTGGCGTTATTGCCGGAATTATGCCAGCCATTAAAGCTGCTCGCCAAAATCCGGTAGAAGCTATACGGGCGTCATAAAAAAAAGCTATGGTTCACTCTAAATCGAGCGCTAAGGCAGACTTTCAGTTTTGCCTTGGTTCCTGTTGGATTATAAAAAACCAAGTGGCACCAAAAAGAAAGGATAAACTTACCAAAAAGAAATAAGTGCTGTTTAAAAAATATTAAACCAGCTCACCATCCAACTCAAAATTTCAGAAATTTTGAGGGAATACTCATTGCCCTGGCTTATTCCTACCACGTAAATTGTAAAAATGCAGTAAAGCAACAATAATAAAAATGCTTTAATTTTTCCCAAACCATTACCCCATATGTAAATAAGCACGGTAAAGATGGTCAAGATCAAAAGCAGCATTCTTAATTCAGCACTTAGTTCCATTACTTCTGGTGTCATATGGATGGGGCCATAGACTAGCGTATAAATAAATAAAGGGAAGCCCATGGCAAAGCATATATCAAAAATATTGCTACCCAATGCATTAGAGACAGCATCATCATAATTTCCACTGCGTGCATCTTTCATTGATATGATAGTGTCAGGAATACTGGAGGCCATCGCGGCCAATATCACGGCTATAAATAAAATAGGAATTCCCAAGCCATAAAACTCACCCAGAAAAGGGATAGTATACCGGTAATTGCCCAGCCATTCGCAAGCCTGCACCAACAACAGACATACGGTAGCGATTGCCACGGTAGATACTATTAATAATGGCCAGGCCAATTTATTTGACATTTCTTTGCGCCTACCTATAATTACACGCTCAAAGTCAAATGTTAAAAAGCCAAACCACCAATTAGTTTCATGCAAGTCTTGTCTGATAAAATCTTCATGTACAATGGCTTGAGTTTTATCACCCTTAGGCATCGTAGTGAGCATATAAAATAAATAGATGAAATAAACAATCACCAAGATAAATCCATGATACCAATACAAATTTTGCCCGGTGATCAGCATTATAAAGATAATCTCTGCCACAATTAATGAAATACCATCTCTAAGGTAGACCTTGCGACTCACATTTATTTTTTTTGCCAGCCCCGAAAACACAACCGTTAAAATAGCAAAGGCAGGAATAATCATACTATTAAATATTGCACTACCGGCTGTAGTACCAATGCTCCCGGAAAAACCGTCAGTATCTTTAAGATAAAAAAGGAAAAATATGGAAGTGAAAACTTCTGGTAGAGAGCTTGCTATTGCATTTATAGTGGCTCCACGTACTCCTTCAGATAAATGACGACCGATGAAGTTTGAAGCCGCGGCAAAACCATCACTAGCTCTCCAAATTATGATACAACAGATGACAACAATTACGAGTGGAATCAGTATCCCCATTAATTTTGAATATTTAAAATGCTAAATTATCAAATGAAGCTGATTTACAATTAAATTAACAAATGTTTTACGCAAATCTAAAGTATTTATACCTATATTTTACCGAATAATTTCTCCTGATATTTAAGTATTGCACTATAAATTAATTATTTTTTTTGGTGATCAAAAAAATTATGATGAAATTGAACTTGAAATACATTATAACAAAATGTTTCGATGGACACCATATCCTTTTGTAAGAATTACATTAGCAGCTATTGCCGGCATCTTATTATGGGAGTATTTCCCTATAAAGCCTGAATTCCTGTTCTTTATTGGCATAGCTTCTTTTTTTGTTTTTCTTGCCTTTAGGTTCAAAGTCAGAAATGATCAGCATCATCATTTTTCAGCATTTTTTGGCTTTAACGGTTTATTTGTATTATGCATTTTTATGCTAATAAGATCCTACCTGGCTTCTACCGAAGTTGATAAATCATCTTTAATTCACTTAGCAGATTCGGCAAAGTATATAACAGGCAAGATAATAGCAGACCCTGAAATGACCGATAAAACCCAACGATATATTTTTAAAGTATCTGCTGTGAATACCAATAACACATGGCAAAATGCATCAGGTAAAATTCATTTATATATTTATAAAAATGATGAAGCAAATTTTCAACCTGGCGATCAGCTAATCATTAAAAGCACACCATCAACAATTGCTCCTCCCCGTAACCCTGAACAATTTAATTATAAAAAATACCTGGCCAGAAAAAGCATACATCATCAAATTTTTGCAAAACATAATGCTATAGTCAAAACGGGTAATTCATTATTTTTTATTAAAAAATGGGCTCGTAACATACGAAAATATGCCTTGAAACATATAAGGAAAATAGAAGACCCCGCTGCTCAGGGAGTCATTGAAGGACTATTACTTGGCAGCAAAGACAACATTGATAATGTAACCCGAAGTGCCTATACAGCCGCGGGGCTCATGCATATTTTAGCAGTTTCAGGATTGCACGTGAGCATCATTTACTTTATGATGAGAATATTTTTTGGGCATATTAAAAAGTTTCGCCACGGGCAAGTTTACTTCACTCTTTTATGTATATCTATATTGTGGATGTATGCTTTGATTACAGGCCTATCACCATCGGTATGCAGAGCATCTTTTATGTTTAGCCTGGTTGCAATAGCCGATGCAAGCCGCCGACAAAAGAATATTTATAACACTTTAGCCGCATCGGCATTTTTTCTGCTACTTATTAATCCAAACTTGCTTTTTAGTGTAAGCTTTCAATTAAGTTATATTGCCGTGCTAGGCATTGTTTATTTACAACCACGCTTTGAAAATTTATGGCCACTAAAAAACATTGTAGTAAAAAGAATATGGCAGCTATTCACGGTTGGCATGGCTGCACAAATTGCTACTTTACCCATAAGCGTCTATTATTTTAACCAAATACCTGTGCTTTCGGTAATGGTGGGAATTTTAGCCATACCCTTAGCTTCAAGTAGTTTTGCATTGGGATTATTTTATCTTTTAGTGGCTCAGATACCTTGGCTTAATCAATTTTTGAGGTTCCTACTTGAAAAAAACGTGCAATTAATTAATTGGCTGGCAATAGAGGTTGAATCATTGAGTTTTAGCTTAATTAAAAATGTATATCTTGATGCTTTTCAGGTGATTTTAATTTATGCTGTTCTGGTAAGCCTCCTGGCATTTATTTATTACAAAAAATTTCAATTATCAGTAATATTATTCTCGTTATTGCTTTGCTTTAATCTTTATTCATTGATGGTAAACGTTAATCAAAAGCAAGATAAAAGTTTAATAGTATTTGCTGTTCCCAATGAATCAGTGGCACAGTTTAACCTGCATGGTGAAGGATATTTGATCAACAATAAAAATAAGATACGGGAAAAAGATTATAGATTTTACTTGCATCCCTTTAATTTGAAAAACAATATTAAGCCTAACAATCAATTGAAATTAGCACATCATAAACAATCGGAGTTTTCAATTTTTTATGTTTGTGATAAACGAATTGCCATTATCAATAAATTACCGGCAAACAAATTTAAATCTCCTCAACAGGTAGATGTATTGATAGTAAGCTCAGGTGCAATAAAGTCTCTTCAGGATTTACAAGCTTATTTCCTGGCCAGAGAAATAATATTAGATAGTTCAAATCCTCCCTGGCTATCGGATAAATTATACCAGGAAGGATTGATAGAAGGAATTGCAGTATATCCGGTCAATAATTTAGGAGCCAAAATCATCTACTTGTAGTCTCGTAAATTGGGCACTTGAATTCGCAATCTATCCACCAGGATGTGGTTTGCTTGTACTTTTACTTTCGGATGTATTTTGTCTGCCGGCTGAAGGGTAAACACTACAGTAATTTCCTCATCACATGTCACATCAATCCAATTATTATTGGTGTATCCTTTTCCGTGGTAGTAAATTCCCGGATTATTTTTAACAGTACTGCCACCATACCGTACTTGACCCGTTTGCATTAGCAGAGGCTTGCCATTACTCAATATAGTAGCTTTTAAGGAAGCATTATTCGGAGCCACCAAAGTAAAGCCATCCTCCGAACTAATTATCCTGTTAAACTCTGGTGTGTTTATTCGCCATCTTTTGCCATTTTCCGATACATCTTTTACTACTATCACTGCGGCAGTATTATCAGCGGCATATGAAGTATAATAAAAACGTTTGTGACCATTTACATAAGTGCTACTACCCGATCCTACGGCATAACCTCCTTTACCACCCTCGAAAAATTCATACTTATCTAAAATACCCAGGCTATCGGTATTTCCTTTATTCGGAGTTTGATCCCTGGCAGGAAATAAATTGGTTTGACCTGCTATTTCTCCGGTGCGTCCTGCTCCTACTATCCATGGCACTCCCAATCCTATCACTCTAAAAGTATTAGTATCGGGCCCCTGGTGACCCTTTACCCGTTTGCTTGTGGCTGTATAAAGGCTTACTATGTCATTTTCATCCTCAAAACGATTTCTGAAGATGACTACGCCTTGTTCAGGATCATGATAATTGAGCCAACCTAATTGGGCGGGATTAATTGCTTCTTCTTTTACCGGGTAATACAATAAACTGTAAAGCAACAAGCCTCTATCATCAAAATATAATTCAGGATCGAAAAAATAATCGTGCATCCATTTCAAAGCCCCTTGTTGCTCTTGTGGATGCAGTTTAAAGCCCAAAGCCAAAAGGTGTAAAGGGCTGGCCATCAAATTGTCATCGGATAGGTCGGGCTTCAGCCCTCTTTTACCTAGGGTAGGTATGTTTACTGTAGCGGTGCTTATCGCATGCAAAGAATTAATAGCTTTCGGGGCAAAATTTTGCAATAGAAAAGCATCTGACTGAGAACTATTTTGGGCCGCTACTAATGCCGGACCTACAAACATCCAGTCATAGCCATGGTAGCCCATACTTTCGCCATTCCATCCGTTTTCATAGAGATTGGCGTCTAAATGATCGCCCATTCTTTTGGTTGCATCCCATAGTAACGGCTGGATGAGATGGGGGGAAATTTTTTCTCTGTTGTCCCAGGCATAAGCTGTTAACATCACACTGCCGTATCTTACCCCCATCCAGTTGCTGGCAATACTATAGTTGGCTTCATGCCCCATATTGGCTTCGGTAGTAAACATTACTTGATACATCGATTTATTAATGCGCTTTCGTTGCGATTCAACAAAGTTGTGATATCCGAAATCATAAGTAAGGGAAACATTTTGTAACAATGTGGCCCTGGTCAAACCACGCGAAATAGGATCAAGAAAGATTTCTTCGTTAGTTAAAATTGCCTCAAGGTTTTTCCATAATAATGATTGCCTGTCATTATTATTTTCTATCGCCTGCACGGCAGCCAGGTCTTTGGCCAGGTAAACTTGATCATAAAGACTCACCTCTTCTGCATTTTCAATACGTTGCACGATCGAATCAATGTTGTTTTTATAAACTTTTAGCATTTGTTGTACAGGAGGTGATTGCCAACGACCGGAATCGGCAAGATTTGCAGCATTAATCAACAATCGGGGATGTTGAAAATCAATTTTGGCTTCTTCTTGGCTATTAATAATGGTAGATAATCCCAACCGCACCAATAGAAAAAAGCCTATCAGAATGCCAGCTACCACCAACATGTTATTAACTACGTTCTTTTTCATATCTTCGCGAGGCTATTTTATAAACAAATGAAACTTTGTTGCATTATTTTCTGTATATGATTAGGTAATCAAAGTTAAAAATGATTTTTAACAAGTATATTTTTCTTTTATTTATTTTTCTAAAGGTTTTTATATCTCCACTATATGCCATTGATGAAAAAAACACGATGAAAGGAAAGGTACTGGACGCAGAGGGCAATCCTTTGCCTGGTGCCAATGTGTATATTCATGAGCTTCATCGGGGTACTATTTCCAATCAAGAAGGTTATTATGAAATAACCGAGCTGAATAGCGGCGTGTATCACGTGCATGTTACTTTTGTAGGCTATGCCGCAACCAGTAAAACTATTAAAATAGATGATAGCGTTGAAAATGTTAATTTCACCTTAAATGAATCTTCATTGGAAATGGCTGAGGTGATAATAGAGTCCAATCCATTTAAAAGTGGCCCGGTAGAACAATCGATGACTATTGAAACCATTGACAAAGAGGAGCTGCAAAGAAAATCGGGTGGCACATTAATTTCATCTATGCAAAATATCCCGGGAATAAATGCCATTAACACCGGTGTAGGCATTGCCAAACCCGTGATTAGAGGGCTTAGCTTCAACAGAGTAGTAGTAACTGATAGAGGAATAAAACAAGAAGGACAGCAATGGGGGTCGGACCACGGATTAGAAATTGATCAATTTGACCCGCAAAGGGTGGAAATAATTAAAGGTCCTGCCTCTTTAGTGTATGGTAGTGATGCAATGGGTGGGGTAATCAGCATCAAGCCTCCTTCCCTGCCCGATGAAGCGACTTTGAATGGCTCTTTCTTTTCTACTTACAAAACTAATAACCAACTAAAGGCTACCTCCACTATGCTGGAAGGCAAAAAGAAAGGAAAAGTTTTTAGGGCTCGATTGTCCACTCAAGATTTTAACGATTATATGGTACCTGCCGATACATTTAAGTATCTTACTTATGAATATCGAATTTATAATAATAGACTTAAAAACACTGCCGGTAGGGAAAGAAATTTCAGCCTGATGGGAGGGCTGGCAGGCAATAAAGGTTATTCCACTATTACCGTAAGTAATTTCAATCAGGTTTCAGGATTGTTTGCCGGTGCAATTGGTAAACCGGGAGAATACAACTCATCGCCAGACGGCAGTTATAGCAACATTGACCTGCCCCGTCAGATAACTCAACATTTTAAAATTATCAGTAATACAAACCTGCAATTTGGGTCGAACTGGCTGGAAATAGACATAGGCTATCAAAGAAACCTGCGGCGAGAAGAGTCCTTTCCACATGCCCATGGTCGTGCTCCCAGCCCGGAGGGAAATTTGGCTTTAGAATTAACTTTAAATACTTTTTCCGGAAATTTTAATTTTCATCAAAACAGGTATGATAATTTGAAGAGCGTTTATGGCTTTCAGTTTCAGATGCAGGATAATAATAAAGGAGGTTTTGAACACTTAATTCCCGCCTATACCAGTGGTAGCTTAGGTATTTATAATTATCATGAGCTTAACTTGAATAGACAAATGACGCTGAGTGGAGGATTACGCTTTGATTATGGAAATATACAAGCAAATAAATTTTTGGAGCCTGATTATATTACAGAAGATGTAGCCGGCACTATCACCCGTAATCTTGGTTTCAATCAAGAATTTTTCAATTTTTCAGGTGCAGCAGGGTTGTCGTGGTACCCAAGCCGCGAATTTAATTTAAAGCTAAACCTGGGTAGTAGCTTCCGTATGCCTACGGTAGCAGAACTAGCCATCAATGGTGTACATCATGGCACCTTCAGGCACGAAGTGGGTGATAGCACCCATGTGTCAGAAAGGGGCTATCAAGCCGACCTTAATCTAACTTACAAAAAGCGAAACTTTATATTTGGGGTAACTCCATATTTCAACTTCTTTAGTAATTACATCTACCTGGGTCCATCAGGAAGTTTTTTTGTGCAAAATGTAGATGGTAAGAAATACAGCTTACCGGAGGGCGGACAGGTATATCGATATTTTCAGGATGATGCATTTTTTACCGGTGGAGAAGTATTTGCAGAATACCACATTTGGGACGAGCTGCATTTAAAAGTGGCGGGAGAGTATGTTTATAATTACAACTTTATCAAGCACCGGCCTTTGCCATTTACCCCTCCCCTGTCGGTGCTGGGTGAAATTATGTATGAAAAAGATTTAAAGCAAAAATTTGTCAATAACTTCTACTTTGGCTTTGATGTTAAATATTTTGCTGCGCAAAACCGGGTATTTCAAAATGAAGAACCTACTCCTGGCTATACCCTCACCAATTGGATGAGTGGTATGAGTTTTAATGTTGGTAAACAAGAGTTTATTTTGAAAGCCTCTGTACAGAATTTATTTAACATAAGTTATTTGAACCATCTTAGCCGCTATCGATTGCTCAATATTCCCGAACAGGGTAGAAATATCATCTTTTCATTGGAAGTACCTTTTAATATGGATTTGTAGTCGACTATTCAAACCACAATGTTAAAAAGCTGGCAGATAATAGCGTTAGCTTCTTTTTAGCAATTACAATTATTATATTAAAGCTGGCGCTTCATCAAATAATGCATGATACCGCATTCATCAAATTGATCTCCTTCGGTCGCAAACCCAAATGACTGGTAAAATTTTACCACAGGTACCTGACCATGTAAATAACATATTTTTCCCTTATTTTCCGGATTAGCTGCTACATCTTGCATCACGGCATTAACCAAAGCCTTGCCAATACCATGCTTTCTAAATTCTTTTAGTACGGCAAAACGCTCTAGCTTTATTCCTTTGTCAGTATACCGGTACCTGGCAGTACCTACTTGTCTATCATCAACCTTAGCTAAAAAATGTACAGCTGCCTCTTCGTGCTCATCCAATTCATCTTCGGGCGATACATTTTGTTCTTCTACAAATACAATCGTCCTTATTTTAAAGGCATGCTGCAGTTGACTTTCTGTGCTTATTTTTTCTACTGCTACATTAGTTTTTGTAGGATTGCTCATCTTTTTTTCTTTCCAATTCGTTATAAGCATCAATTATATCTTTCACCAATTTATGCCTAATAACATCACGACCATCAAATTTGGTAAATCCTATTCCCTTAACATTTTTAAGTACGTTTACCGCTTCTATTAATCCGGATCGCTGATTTTTAGGCAAATCAATTTGTGATATATCGCCATTAATAATTACTTTAGAATGAGGACCCATACGGGTAAGAAACATTTTTATTTGCATAGGTGTGGTATTTTGAGCCTCGTCAAGCAAAATAAACGCATTGTGCAAAGTACGACCCCTCATGTAGGCTAAAGGAGCGATTTCAATGTCATTATTTTCCTGGTAATACCTCAACTTATCTCCGGGAATCATATCATTTAAGGCATCATAGATTGGTCGCAGGTAAGGGTCTATTTTTTCTTTCAAATCACCTGGCAAAAAACCAAGATTCTCACCAGCTTCTACGGCAGGCCTGGTTATAATGATTTTTTTTATTTCTTTATTTTTAAGCGCTCTCACGGCTAGCGCTACTGAAATATATGTTTTACCGGTACCAGCGGGCCCTATTGAAAACACCAGGTCATTCTTACTTACAGCTTCAACCAGTTTAAACTGATTAATTGTTTTAGGCCTGATTATGGATCCGCGCGTACCATAAATTAATACATCTTGATTTGATTGTTGTATATCAGCATCCTCCTCTTCCTGCAGGTAATTTTTAACATTATCATAAGTAACTTTTCCAAACTTATGATAATGAGCGAGCAAAGAATTTAAAACATCGTTGATCCTGATTATTTCCGGTGTGCTACCTTTAATCCTGATTTCGTTGCCGCGAGAGACTATTTTAGATTTGGGAAATGCTGAAGATACTTCATTTATGTTTTGATTTTCCACTCCCAGAAAATCTATTAAAGAAACATTCTCTAAAGAAATTACTTTTTCTACCAAAGGCTTATAAGAGATTAATTTTAGTTAATTTATTTATGGGTTTAAAAATTCCTTAATTTTGTCTTCTGCAAAAATATATAAAATATTTTGATTTTTTCATGGCTATTATCACATTCATGTCAGACTTTGGTACAACCGATTATTACACCGCCGCCGTCAAAGGTAAGCTGCTTAGCATTGATGCCAGCCTCAACATAGTGGATGTTAGCCATACAATTGAACAGTATAACATAGCCCATGGTTCATTTGTACTTAAATATATTTACACACATTTTCCAGCTGGCACTACTCATCTGGTTTCTGTAAATGCCATAGATGCTACTCACTTTATCGCCTTAAACCTGGATGATCATTACTTTGTTGGTCCTGACAATGGTCTATTTAGTTTGATATCCAACAAAACTCCTCAAGATATAGTTTTCTTAAAAAATGAAGCCACGAGCAAATTCCCTACTTTAGATATTTTAGCACCGGCGGCAGCTTCGTTGTCACAGGGAGACAAAATCACCTCCTTGGGAGAAAAAAAAGAAGATTATTATCGCCTATTACCAAGACAAGTAAAAGCAAATAAAAAACAAATATCCGGGCATGTGATCAGAGTAAATAATTACGGCAATTTAATAACCAATATTGAAAAGCAAGAGTTTGACATCCTAAGCAAAGATAAAATATACAACATAGTATTAGGTAGGGAAAGAATAAGAAAGATAAATTCTTCGCCTACCCATGCCGAACCAGGAGACTGTTTTGTGATCTTTAATGATTTGGGGTTACTTGAAATCGGCATCAACAAGGGCAATGCTTCAGAACTACTGGGCCTAAAATATGATAGCAGTGTTCATATTATTTTTAAAGAATAATCTTAGCAAGATTGATTGTAAATTCAGCAAAATTGTCTAGTTTTGCAGCCCTAATGACAAAAACTGCGGATGAGCAATATTATAGAAATATTGCTTATTTTATGCCCAGGTGGCGGAATTGGTAGACGCGTTGGTCTCAAACACCAATGGTAGCAATACCGTGCCGGTTCGACCCCGGCCCTGGGTACTAAAAGAGCTTTCCTGTGCAGGAAAGCTCTTTTTTTAAAACATATAAGCCACGTTGACCATTATTGCCTGCATCTGCGAAAAATCCGCTCTCAAAATTACCTGTTCATATAAATTGCCCAGTGAAAATTGGTATCTACCTTCTATTTGCAAAAAGCCAGGACCTATTTTACGACCATAGCCAACCCCTCCCAGCACGCCATAACCAAACATTTGCACATTATCAAAATCCACTTGAGCTTGCACATTTTCATAACGCAAATTTCCGTCTAATCTAAAATTGATAAAGCAACCTATATTGAGAAATAAGCGACCATTCTTTCTGCCAATATAGCCATGGGCCAAAAAAGGTAACTCTATCATTGAAAAACTATAAGCAGTATCCGGTGCCAAAACATCCTCTTCGCCCAATAAAATAAATCCACGATTTACATAGTTCAATTCCAATTGTATGCCTAATCCGGGTCTCCCAATTCTTTTATACACTACTCCAGCTTCAAAACCAGGATTATAACCTGTATCTCTACTTAGACTAAAAGAAATATCGCCAACACCATATGCTCCTCTAAAGCCAAATGAATGCTCTACCTCTGGATCCTTTGTTTCCTCTACTATTACTGAATCTTGCTGCACGACTAATGTATCCTGGCTATAAACAACCATTGGTAACAATATCATTAGAAAAATAAATAATTTTATCTTGCTCATATCATTTGCTGTTTCAAGTAACACCTTGAGGTTTCATATCAAAAACAGCATACCACTCATTTTTCACAATTGCCTCTATTTGTAAAACTGTTTGATACACCTCTTCAAAATTATTATACAAAGGACTTACTCCCAACCGAATATTGTCTGGTGCCCTGAAATCCGGAATAATTACTTTTTCGCCTACCTCTTTTGAAATAAGGGCCTGGCATATCCTGTATGCTTCTTTATGCTTTAAACTAAAATGCGACCCCCGTTGCTCGGCCTGCAAGGGTGAACCAATAGAAAAACCCAATGGCAACAATCTGGTATTTGATAATTCTTTGATTAATTCGGTAAGTTGAACACTCTTTTCACGAATATTCTCTATACCCGCCCGCGTTATTAAATCAAGAGAATGCTCCAACGCCGATAAAGATAAAATAGGTGGAGTACCACTGGCAAAGTTTTTTATGCCGGGTGCTGCTTCATATTGCAAACTAAAGTCAAATGGTTTTGCATCGCCAAACCAACCCCAAATGGGAGACTTTATTCGCGTTTGCAGCTTTTCGCTCACGTACAAAAATGCAGGGGCACCGGGTCCGCCGTTCAAAAATTTATAAGTACACCCAATGGCCATATCTGTCTCTGACGCATTTAAGTTAATAGGCACGGCCCCTGCAGAGTGACTCAAATCCCACAGTACTAACGCGCCCTGAGAATGGACAATTTCATTTATTTGCTGCATTTGATAAAGAAAAGCGCTTTTAAATGCTACATGCGAAAGTGTTACTAAACCAGTATTATTATTTACAAAATCTTTTACTGTTGTGACATCCAAAGTCATGCCATCATCAGCAGGCATTAAATCAAGATAATGACCCTGCTTCAAAGTATCTATTATCCCCTGTAAAATATATAAATCTGTAGGAAAATTAAGGTGGTCGGATATAATTTGCTTTCTATCCGCCTTAAGTTGTAAAGCAGCAATTGCCAGTTTATAAAGATTTATTGATGTATTATCGGCAATAAGAACTTCATGGGCTTGGGCACCTATTATCCGGGCTAATTTGGCTGCCAACTTTTGAGGCAATTCATACCACCCTTCATTCCAGCTGCGTATCAGCCTTTCCGACCATTGATAATCGATTACATGTTGTAAATTTTCACGGGATCTTGCAGTGATTTTACCCAAAGAGTTACCATCCAGATAAATTAATTCAGGGTAGGCATGAATAAATTGATGCCGAAAATCTTTCAGCTTATCTTTTTTATCCAATTCAGCTATTTGCTGGGCGTTTATCATATTTTAAGTATCATCTTTACTAATGGCATCATGGCCATTACCCATCTGCGATACATCTCTCCTGATGGGTGCAACTGGTCTTCTGCCAACAAAGAAAGATCTTCTTTGGCCAATAATGAAATACTGGTAATATCAGCATACCCCGCTTGATAATGCCTGGTGATTTGCAGGTTCTTTTGATTATATGCAAACAGCTCCTTACTTATTTTGTCAGGATTTTTTTCTTTGGCAAATGGTGTAACGCCATAATCAGGAATGGACAAAACTATAACTCGTGATGCATCACCACCGGCAAAATTAATGGCTTGCTTTAATAGACCTTCAAATTCATCGATGTAGTTTTCTAACGACCTGCCGCGATATTGATTATTGACACCAATACACAAAGTAACCAAGTCATATTTTTGTTGCAGGTTTGATAGGCTAATTGCTTCAGCAAGCTCATCAGTTGTCCAGCCGGTTTTAGCAATTATAGTATCATAGTTGATTTTTACATTCTCTTCTACCAAGGCGGCTTTCAGCTGCTCGGGCCATCGTTCATTTTCAGCCACGGCCTCTCCTATTGTGTAAGAATCTCCCAGAAATAATATATTTAGTGCCGGCTGACTGGTGGCAGTTGATGAGATCATGAATAGCAAAAGAAAATAAATTATCCTTAACATCATAAATTTATTGATCACAATGAATACTCAAAGATACAGTATTTACCTCTAATTAAACTAAAGCGAATTGATAAAAGCCGAAGCTCGTATTGTTTAAAATTTAACCTGGGGTCATATCTTACAATAGCTCAATATATTTATAGAAGCTTCGAGAATAATTATCTTTACAAAAAATCAAAGATGGATATAGCGAGCTTATTCATAATTGCAGGAGGCGTCTTGCTCATGTTACTTGGCATCATGGGTAGTTTTTTACCGGTACTTCCCGGGCCACCATTAAGCTACCTTGGGGTACTTTTGCTGCAATTACTACCGGAATCTCCTTTCAGTAATAGATTTTTATTGATTTATGCAGGGCTTACATTATTGGTTACCGTTGTTGATTATGTGGTGCCAGTTTACGGTAGTGAAAAAATGGGAGCTACCAAATACGGTATTTGGGGTAGCACCATTGGATTAATCTTAGGGTTATTCTTTTTCCCGCCTTTTGGCTTAATTTTAGGTCCATTTTTGGGAGCTATAGCGGGTGAACTTATTCATGGTAAAAAGATGAATGAGGCGCTGCGATCAGGACTTGGGGCATTTATCGGATTTGCAACCGGCACATTTCTCAAGTTAGCCTTTTGTGTATGGCTCACCTATCATTTTATCAGGGTATTGATTTAAAACTCGGATTTAATTCCAAAAATAAAGGTAGTTTCACCAGCTGCATTTAGGGAATACTCAAATCGCATTACCAGGTCGTAAAAAGAAACAATATCTAACCCTAAGCCCCCTCCATAAATGTATTGATTAGTGAGGCGCTGATTAGCATTTTCAGGAAATGACCAGTTATTTCTGATATAGCCGGAATCGAAAAAAGCTTTTAAATATATATCAATTGGGAAGGTGCGAAATTCTTCCAAAGGCATCAGGTTGCCCAGATTTTGTTTTCTACTAAATATTCTTTTTTTCAGGTTAAATTTATTCATAATGAAATGCTGACCCTCAATTACATATAAATCATAGCCCCGAATAATATTGTTGCCATAGCCTATACCATTATTGGCAATATAGGGTTGTACTTGTGGGTAGGTAGTTCTTCCTGACAATAAACTAGAGAGAAAAAAGCCTTTACCTAAATTGACAAATTGAGCATAAGATATGCTTAACTCAACTTGATTAATATCGTCATAAATACCCAACCCTAACTTTGAGATATTGGCATTGATTAGAAACCCTTCTAGCGGATAAGAAACAAAATCACGCAGATCGCGTCTAAAATTATATTCTAAACTAAAGTAGCGCTGCCTGGTAGCCCCATCTAAAAGATAAAATGGATTGAGCGCAGCAACCGTATCTTTTATTTGATTGTAAAAATAGTCTAAAGAAAAGGAATTTACATTGTAAAAAGATCTTCTATAATTCAAGTCTATTCCAAACCTGGTACGCCTTTGCAACCAGCTATTCGATTTAATGGAGTCCAAATCCTGCAAACGGTGATCCAGCGTAAGGTAGTTTAAATTATTATTGTCAGAATAAAAACCGGTAAATCTCAGACCTATTTTTTGTGCTTTATCAATATATGGAAAGTTGTATTGTAAGCCAAAAAGCTTGGTAAACCCAAACTGGGCATTTAAAATAAGCGTTTCATTCATGCCCCGCATGTTGTATTTGTACAACTTAAGCCCATAATTTAGGCGGCTCAAGTCGCGGTTTTGGTTAGTCCACCATTCATTAAAGCTACGATCGGCCAGTTCCAATAAAGGGAAAGGGAATATGTACCAACGCTCCACCACACGCACGATCAGGTCTACTTTTTGTTGCCCAACATCTATCACGCTGATGTGAGCAGAAAGGAAGAGCCTTGTATTGAGAATTTTGTTTTTATCGGCTTCAATCAGTTTGGCTAACTGCTCCCGTGTTTGTATCTGACCTTCGGCCAAACTCAATTCCCGTTCAATGATTTTTTCTTTGGTTACCCGATTGCCAATAATGAAAATCCTATCTATCTGCACACTGTCCAGCTCGTTTGCAGAAAATGCTGGCCCGGCGAACAGCACAACAATAAATAGAATAAAAAAATACCGGTACATATAATTGATTTCCTCCATTTTGCAAATAACGGAACGAACAGAAATTATTAATGTTATAATTATTTCAAAAGCCTTTAACCCGCCTTCAGTGGGAAACTCTGGATAGTTACAAATATAGTACCTCCGCTTATATTATTAATCTATTGCTGATTATAGATCAACATTGATCAACATTATTAATGTATGATAAAGCAACGAGAAATATTGAAGCATATAAATTAAAGTGAAGTTACAGAAATTATTACTCCGTTACATGAATTGACTGGCAGGTGTGCCGAGGTGTAGGCCATCGGCATTTACAGCAGTAATAGCAATTATCGTAAAAATTATTTTGAGAATATCCAGCGGCACGAAATTACCGGTGGTAATAATTAAAAAGCAGAATTTAAGGCAATAATATCCTGGTTTGTCGCTCTCTTAAAAAATTGGTCCATGGAGTGAGTGAACGCCCCACCTTACTTCAAAGTTTCTTAATTCAAGACTTAAATAAAATCGCTGATAATATAAGTTAGCCGGAGCAAAAAGCTCCGACTACATTTTTTACAGTCATTATTCTTTTAGCACCATATCTATGCACATTACGGCTGCTATTATCAAAATTCTAATGGGGTGGTCGGGCTTTACCTCTTCTTTTATTTCCAACATGTAATTATCAGCCGTGGTAAAAAGTTCTTTACCAAAACCAGCCCACTTTTTAGTTACTTTTGCCAGCTCTACTCCTTCTCTTTCAAACCTGAAGTCCCAACTGGTCCATTTACCCTTGAGGGTACACACAATATTTTCATCGGCATCCAATACATTAAACCTGCCTCCAAAGCTGAAAAACTTCTGTTTGAACAAACCTACCAATCGATCTGATTCATCAAAAACCTCAACTTTGGAAACAAAAAATGATACACCTCTTTTGATTGAAAGCACTTTTTCACCCTCTGCAGATTTGATAAACACATTAAAAGGAGTCATTCGTTTGTAATCGGTAAAACGAAATATCTTAGTAAAAAATCCGAGTTTCTCTTCGCGGCACAGTAGTACAATTTCCTGAGTTTCGGGATCCAATATATCGTAATTGTTGGCTGCTTTAAACATTCCAACATGTTCCTTTACGAAATAAAGGTTTCTATTGAGCATTTTATTCATATGGTCATGTTTTTAGTTGTACTCAAAATAAATGAAAATTTGGCAAATAATATTTTTTATTTGCTTTTAATTCATACATGAAGGCGATTTTTTTCTTTACTGGAAGGTAAGAATACCCTTAAATGAAAGGAGAGACAAAAAAGGCTGGCAATAATTGCCAGCCGATTTAATTTAAACCATTCCTGCCGGTTGATCCTCCGGAAGCCTGTTTTTGAGAATATTTTCAAATTCATAGCAACATGAATTCACATATTTTTCAAGAATGCCTACTTCTTTTATATATCTGAGGTGTATTACACTTTCTTTTTTGCAATGTGGCAAAGAACACTTAAGTCCTTTTACGTCCTTTTTAAGTTGCTGCACGACCTCTTTCACTTCAAGCATTTCCGGCTCATTCAATTTAGGACCTCTATATTTGATTTTGACCATTTTTAATAAATTGTTAAAATATTAAATATTAAATTGTTATGTTGTAAAGATAACACAATTACATGACTTTTATAAGAAAAATGTAATAAAATAGAATTATTCATTAAAAACTTTTAAAAAAATGATCGTTTTTAGTTTTACTGCAAGTTTACTTGTTTTAATACAAAATAGCGCTGAAGCACTGTTAAATAAATATTAAATATTTTTAAAACAGCAATTAATACTCATTAATTATTGTATTTTTATTAAATAAAAAGTTGTATTTTAGCTAAATTGGGAATGTGCTTTTTTTAGCTTTTTAAAAAACAAAAAAAATAACATTGTTTAAATTCATCAGAATTTCAATAACGTGCGGTTTTACTAATTAATTTTTTAATAAAAATCGGAAATATCCAGGTCGTCAATAAAGGGATTTAGTTTCTGGTATTCAATATCAACATTAATTTTTTCTATCTGCTTTTGATATTCATCGAAATATACCTCAACAAAATAATCGAAAACAAAAAACAGCTTTACCTGAAACTTTCCGGCTTGGCGATTTAAAAGAAACTGGCCGTCAGTCCAAAGAAATGATGATTTAGAGGTTAAGGATAATTTTTGGAAAAAACCGGCTTTCATATAAATATTCGGGTACTTTAGTGGCAAAAAAAATCTAATCGCTTCTCTTACTCCATACGCAATGTACGCGACTGGGTTTTGCAAATTTACTTAAACTTTTTTAGGTATTCCCTCGCTCTTTTGTGCGCCGGATGGCTACGCTTAGCATATTTTTTAATTTGCTTCAAAATTTTGCGAGCCTCTTTAATTTTTTTTTCCTGATAAGAATATTCCGCTAGATTGAGTAATGAATATAAATAATATCCTGTTTCATAAGCTTCTATTTCTTCGCCAAAACCTACCGCTCGCTCGTAATATTTTTTTGCTTCTGCTTTGCGCCCGTAGCTTTCGTGTATTTGAGCTAAAAAGAATGCTGCATACCTACCACTATTGGCCTCGTAGCCAACCATTCCACTATCTATTTTGGCTAGCACATCCCGACAAACTACTTCTGCCTGGCGGTAACGCCCAAGGGTGTAAAGCAATCGGGCGTACATGCGATGAAAATAGGCATTGTCAGGAAAAGTTTTATTCAAATATTCAGCTACTGTAAAGGCTTCCATGGGTCTGTTTTCATGAATAAGCAGAATATGTAAAAGAAAAAGCTGGGCTTCTGTACGAGTATAGAATGCATTATGGGCCACTTGTCTAAGTTGCTTAATGCCCTGATCTTTATCGCCTTTAGGAAAGAAAATCATCACAGGTTTAAGTAATGGGTAGTTTTCAGGTATCCAATTAGAATAATAATTGTAGAGCCCGTCACCGAATAATAACTCAGGGCTTAATTCAATATTATCTCTTATTTCATCAAGATACTTGAGTGAATTCCTGCCTTCTAAGGCGGCTTTGGTCCACTGTCTTCTATCTGACATAAGTCGTGCTTTTAGCGCGTGTGCAGCTGACATGAAAAACGCGGCTTCTACCTTGTTGCCCCCATTATCGTAAAGATTTTCAGCCTTTTCCAAAGCCAGATCCATGTAGCCATAAAATTTATTATCATATGAGGTATTATCTATGTCGGGCATTATTTTCCACCATTGGCTCAAGCCCATTAAGAAATAGGGTATCGGATGCCATTCATATTTTGACATCAACCACTTAAATTGTAATTCAGCACTCTCAAACTTAAAATTATACAGGTCATTTACTGCTTGGGTTGCCTCTATTTGAATACGCACGTTTTGCAGTAGCATATCTTGTTTAGAGACAATGTTAAGTGCGCTCAAGGTATCAAATCGGGCATCTTCTTGCGCGTAAGAAATGCTACCAGCGAGCATAAATACAATCAAAAATAATATTCTCATACAATTATCATTCATACATTATCTAGAACGAAAATAAACGGGCTTAATTTTTTCGCAAGGCTTATTTATTCAATACTGATTTTCTATTAATAAAAGCAAATACCCTGATCAATAAGTATACCATAAACAAGCAGCCTGTAAAATTTGATGTCAATGTTTATAAATTTTGTTAAAAATTATTAAATAGCGTTATCAATTAATTAATATTGCGTAAGCTTCAAAACATAATTACTAACTTAGATCGCAAATACTTTAATTTTGTCGGTCAAAGTAAAAATTATTGCTAATTTCGCCATTTGATTTATAAAACCAAGAAAAATGTATAATTACAAAAGATTAAATGACATTATCGGTTGGGCACTTTTTTTAGTTGCTCTGGTAGTGTATGTACTAACTGTAGAAGAAACTGCTAGTTTTTGGGACTGTGGAGAGTTCATTGCTGTTTCTTACAAATTAGAAGTACCACATCCCCCGGGTGCTCCTTTCTTTTTAATGGTTGGCAGATTGTTCAGTTTTCTGGCAGGAGGCGATACAGAACAGGTAGCCTTTTGGATAAACATGGTAAGTGTGGTTTCCAGTGCCTTTACCATTTTGTTTTTATTCTGGACTACTACCTTATTGGCCAGAAAATTGATGAAAATTAAAAAAGGTGAAGAGCAACTATGGCAAACTGTAAGCATAATGGGTGCTGGTGCCGTGGCTGCTTTGGCTTACACTTTTTCCGATTCATTTTGGTTTTCTGCAACTGAAGCCGAAGTGTACGGTATGTCATCTTTTTTTACGGCTTTTGTATTTTGGGCTATCTTGAAATGGGAAACCATTGAAGATGAAAAATTGGCCAATCGCTGGATCATATTAATTGCCTATATGATGGGACTTTCCATTGGAGTACACTTGCTCAATTTAGTTACAATTCCTGCTTTGGGCTTGATTTATTATTTCAAGAAATTTCCTAAAACGAATAAATGGGGTATAATTGCCACTTTTTTTATCAGTGGTTTTATATTATTAGTTATCAACTACATTATAATTCCGGGATTGCCATCCATCGCCGGATATTTTGAGATTTTGTTTGTCAATACTTTTGGACTACCCTTTGGATCGGGCATCATATTTTTTGCTTTGATATTTATTGGAGCAGTTGTTTACGGAACGATATACTCCCAAAAAGTAGGTAGTGAGTATCTAAACCTGGCCATGCTAGGGCTCGTTTTTATTCTCATCGGTTATGGATCGTATGCTACCATCGTTATTCGCTCCAATTTCAATCCTCCGATTGATGAAAACAACCCGGAAAATATTATCAGTGTTGTATCCTATTTGAAAAGGGAACAGTATGGTAGCCGGCCTTTATTGTATGGCCAATATTTTACAGCTGAGGTAGTGGATCAAAAGAAAGGTGCGCCTATTTACAGAAAAGGAGAAGATAAATACCTGATATCAGATTATCAAATGAACTACGAATTTGACCCTTCGCAAAAGACCATTTTGCCAAGGGCTTGGAGCAATAGTCCTCAGCACACTGAAATTTATAGGGATTATATGGACCTTAAACCGGGCGAAATTCCTTCTTTCGCGGATAATATAAGTTATATGATTCGCTATCAGATAGGTCACATGTATATGCGCTATTTTCTCTGGAACTTTGCCGGCCGTGAATCTGATATCCAGGATGCTGGAGTACTTACCCCGGTGGATGCTTTTAAAGAAGTACCGCAACAATTAAAAGAAAATAAGGCGCGCAACAACTATTGGATGCTGCCACTCATACTTGGCCTGGTTGGTCTGTTTTATCATTACCAAAAAGATCAAAAGAGTTTTGCAGCAGTAGCACTTTTATTTTTCCTCACGGGTATTGCCTTGGTACTTTATTTAAATTCGCCTCCCAGAGAGCCCCGGGAGCGCGATTATATTTATGCAGGTTCTTACTATGTATTTGCCATCTGGATTGGCTTTGGCATGCTTGCGCTTAGCCAGTTATTCCATAAATTTATTGCCAATAAAGTTGCCGCGGCATCCCTGGCAATAGTAATTTCTCTTGCGGTACCTACAGTAATGGCAGCCGAGGGCTGGGATGATCATGATAGATCCAATCGCTATTTTTCGGTAGATTCTGCCAAAAACTTTTTGGCATCTTGTGCGCCAAATGCAATTCTATTTACCGGTGGAGATAATGATACCTTCCCCCTCTGGTACGTACAAGAGGTAGAAGGATTTAGAACAGATGTAAGGGTAATTGTTTTAAGTTACTTCAATACCGACTGGTACATTGAGCAAATGACTAGACAGGTAAACAAATCAGAACCATTACCCATTTCATTTTCTGAAGAAGCCTATCGACAGGGTGGCCCTAATGATTACGTGGTGTATCGAGAATTTCCTAATATAAAGGGCGCTATACCTTTAAATACCTACTTAAATTTAATTAAAAAAAATGAAGAGGATTTAAGAATCTCTTCTGAATTTGGCAGTTACAACATAGTTCCTTCCAAAACTTTATATTTGAAAGTAGATACTTCCGAGGTAAAATCACGCGACTTGGTACCGGAAAATAAGCAGAAATTTATCGTGAACAGGATGGACTTTAAGTTGAAAAGAAATGGTATTGAAAAGAATACGCTTATGCTACTCGATATCATCAATACCAATAATTGGGAACGACCAATTTATTTCAATAATACGTCCTTACAAGGTATTGGTATTGATGTAAACCCTTACGTGGTGCAAGAAGGTACGGCTTATCGACTATTACCGGTAAAAAGCCCTAATCGTGAAGTGGAATTTGTAGATACGGAAAAAATGTTTACCAATATGACAGAAAATTTCTTCTGGCGCGAACTTAACAATCCGCGGGTATATTACAATGAAGATTATCGAAACTTCGTGCTTAACCATAGAGCAAGCTTTAATACACTAAGTGAGGCACTATTGAGAGAAGGTAATACTGATAAAGCGAGAGAAGCTGTTTTAGCAAATCTCAATCTGATGCCCGATGATGGAGTTCCTTTTGATTATACTACGGCGCAAACGGTAGATATACTTTTTAGAGTAAATGAAACAGAAAAGGCAGTAGAAATAGCTGAACTACTTGGAGATAGAGCTATTGAAATGCTACAATACTTTGTTGATAATAAGTTAAATGACTTTTACTCGATACAAAGGCAATGGGCAATATTGATAGGCATTTCCCAAACGATTAATCAATATGGTCAAAATGAGCTGGCTCAAAAATACAGTAAAGCTTTACAAAAATATCGCGAGCAAATTCAATACATGGATTTGAGGAGATAACAGCTAAATAAATTATAGATTTGAAGAAGTGGTAATTAATTATTTATCACTTCTTCAAATTTAAATTTCAGCATGCTTCAGGCCTCTCGTTTTACATTTTTACAATTACCTTATCACTCATCTTCCCCAAAAAAACTTTCAGCATTGGCATATCCCAACCTGACAAAAATATTTAACAGTTGACTCCTGCAAGTAAATGATTATCAAATATTTGTATTTTTTAGCGTGCAGGCTTAGATATAGAACGGCTTAGGTGCCATTCCATTAGCTTAAGAAGGTTATCTATAATTCTTAGAAAGATTAAAAATTGGAAAAGCAATCTATTCTTTGTGTGGTTGACTTTTGGCAAAGAAAATAAATTACAGGTAATTATAGGTGGATAAAATAGTGAGCTGGTAACGTAATTTATTACTATTACATCACCAGCTCACTAATTCTATGGTTTGCCAATTTATTTATAGATTATCCACATTTATTCTATCTGGCCTCTCCATATTTCTACCCATCCTGAGAACATTTGATCATCAATCTTCAATCGATAGAAGTAAATACCTGCTGATTCACTTCCACCGTTCCAGGAATTATCATAGTTGTCATTTTCATAAACTATGTTGCCCCATCGATTAGTCACTACTAATTGAGCTCCTGTTTCTGGTAAGTTTCTAATGTAGAACACATCATTTCTATTATCATTGTTTGGTGTAAACACATTAGGTATAAATATGCTTCTATCGTAATCGATTTCAGCTTCAAGAGAAATATAGCAGCCACTGGTATCTCTTACTTCTATTAAATAAGTACCGGCAAATAAATCTTCAAACGTGTGTGTATAACGGTTCACATTATTTGGATCACGCTCTACAATTTTCCAATCTCTAAAAATAGTGTCCTGATCTACGAAAACCGATTGAATACTTTCTATGCGAGCCTCATATGGATCCATTCCACTTGGTTGAATTTCAATTTTTATTTTACCACTAGCTATATTCGGATAAGATTCTGTACTAGCTATTACCTTGGCATCTAAATCATCAAAGGGTTCTCTGATGGTAAACTCCCGCACTGGTGAACTTAACTGAATACCAGGACAGATATCTTGCGTTTGCACCAGTTCTATCGTGTAAGAATCAGGATCAAGTGGATTGGCTAAAGGATCTATTGGATATTCTAATTCATAGAAATTATTAATATTAGAAATGGTATAGCTATGTAAAATTGTAGTGGAACCACGCTCTTTTATTTGCATAAAAAAATCTTTAGTATAATCACCCGTAATATTACCCAATACCAGTCCACCTGATTCCCCTTTACAAGCTACATTATTTACTTCCAACAAATCAAAGTTAACAGGCTTAGGCCCTCCGTTGATAGTAAAATCTACCCGATTAGGACAGCCAGTTTCAGAACTAAGCAACAAGTAATAGCTTCCTTGAGATAAGGTGTCGATCTTTATTAACCGATTGACTGCTGCATTATACAGTGTAACATTATCTTGAGGTTCATTACTGAGAGCTATGCCAAATCGGAAAGGCGGCGCCGGAGAATTAAGCAGATCAATTCTGAACGTAACTGCTCCATTGGCTCCGTTGCTATCACAAGATGGATCGTCAATAATCAATGTATTACCATCTAAGTCAAGTTCTTGTAACCTTACCAGTCCGGGAGAACTAACGAAAATTGTATGAGTAGTTTCACAACCTACGGCATCTCTAATATTAATAAAATGATCGCCCTTTTGTAGTCCTGTAAAAGAAGGAGGACTGCCAGGATCATATTCGGCCCAATCGTTTGATTGATAGGAATACTCATAAGGTGTTAAACCGCCGGTAACGTTAGTTAAATTAATTATACCATCATCATCATTACAAGTTGCATCAAAAACTTCATAGGCAATATCAATTTCTGAAAATTGATTCGCAATATCTACTTCAACTATGGCCGGACAATCATCATCTATTGTATTACCTACTAAAACATTGTAGGGCCCACTATCATCTGCAGGCAAACCAGTAACCGCGTTTCCGGAGGTAAATTCTGTCCAGGTATTACCGTCATCATACGAGAAGTAATAAGGATTACCACCACCGGTAACCGTAAAGGTAGCACCACCAGAAGGTTCACCATTGCAACTAGCATTTACAAAATTTGCGGCTACCACATCAATTGAACTTGCCCGATATTCTATGGTAGCTTCTCCTGAATTGTAAGTACACCCCTCTCCATGATCAATTACAGCAAATTTATATTCACCGGCAGCATAATCTGGGAAGTATGGATCTGACTGTCGGCTGAGTGTATCGGAGTAGTCGATATTCATCAGAAGAAATTCATAAGGTCCTATCCCATCATTTACCGTAAAAGTAATGGTTCCATCAGGTGTAATGGAACTGTTACATGTTTCAGGAGTAGATTCATAACTTACCGTGAAAGCACAAGTATTACCACATCCTGTAGGAGCTGCCAAGGTAATAGCCTCGGTAAATGAGCAGGCATTAGCATCGGTAACAATCACCTCGTATACGTCAGCGTCTAAATTTTCAATTAAAACTGATCCGGTAGTGTTTCCTGTTTCGGAAAACACGTTGTTGCCGCCACTGTCATTCACCAGAATATCATATGGAGCTACTCCACCTGCTAGTTCAAAGCTAATGCTACCATCACCACCGGCACAAGTTGGATTTATAATCACCGGATCATCGTTGAAATTGAAATCTGTACTTACTGTTGCTTCTACCACCTGTGTTTCACAGCTTGGGAAAGCAGGACTTCTATCCTCAATTTCAATAGTATAAACGCCATCAGTCACATTTTGTATTTGATGAATGAATACATACGTATAAACAGGTCTGCTGAAATCAATCCAGGCACCACCATTTAATCTATAACGATAATCGCCAGAGCCATCTTGAATGAACAATTGAATAGTACCATCAGCAATACCAGAACAAGAAGACCCTTTGGTGCCTGCCAAAGCCACGATTGGGCAATCGTATAAGCAGGCAGCATCATTAACATCTCTCACATTGACGGTAATATTATTAGAATTATCCGGATTAGGTGAAACGCAACTGGATCCTAAGCCTCCGGCTGTTACTTCCAGGTATATATCATTGGTAGAATTAGCCGCTAAACTACTGGTAACATAAGTAGCCCCTGTGGCTACCGGTGAGCCATTCAGAAACCACTGATAAGAAGGCGAAGTTCCTACGCCACTTTCAGAGGAAATGGTATAAGCGGCATCTCTTCCCGGACAGGGTTCAGTAGGCCCGGCAATGGTAACAGATGGCGTAATTGTACCTGGTGCACTTAAGGTAATTGTAGAAGACTCTACCGTTGCACTACTGGCACAAGCAAAAGTAGGATCTACATTTAGTCTTACTCTTACGTCATCTCCATCAACAAAAGTATTATTGGTATAAATACTTCCTGTAACTCCAGTTACTTCAGTATTATTCAAAAACCAGGTATAGGTTGGATTTGCACCGCCATTTTCCGGAGTGGCCGTGAATGTAACGTCGTCACCAGCGCATATCGGATTGTGATCTACTGCTAAGGTTACTGCCGGATCAACAGAATTGGTAACCGAAACTGTAAGAGCCGGAGCCGTAGCCACGGAAGGGCTGGCACAGCTAAGACTGGAAGCCATATTCAATTCTATCACGTCGCCATCTGCTAAAGTATTAGTGGCATAAGTATCGCCAGTACCTACAGAAACACTATTTACAAACCACTCGTAAGTAGGAGCACCACCACCATTAGTTGGCAGGGCAGTGTATAATACATTTTCATTTTGGCAAAAACTAGCCGGACCATCAATTGCGACAGAAGCAGTTAGGCTACTGCTTACATTTACGGTAACTTCAGCAGACTCTACCGGATTTAAGGTTACACATGAAATAGAAGAGGTCAATTCTGCTTTCACGGTGTGATCCACAGTTAATGTATCGGTCGTAAATATGGCTGCGGTCACTCCACTCAATTCCACATTATCTAAAAACCAGCGATAAGTAGGTGAAGATCCGCCATTGATTGGAGTAGCTTCAAAAGTTAATGTAGTGTTGGCACAAGATGGGTCGGGTGTTGCCGAAACTGTAACTGATGGCGTGAAGTCATCTGCTACCTCCACATCTACAGGTACGCCTGCGCTTTCGGGACATAAACCTTCTTGCTGAGCAACATAAAAAGTAAATGTGCCTGGCAATGAAGTGTCTATGGTGGTTGCATAAGAGGATCCGGTTGTCAATAAAGTTGACTTGGCTAAATCATTATACCAGTTAATTGTTCCAGTTCCGGTACCTGTTGCATTAAGTACTGGCGATGGATCACCTGTACAAACCGGATTTACCGGGTCTGGCATAGGCTCTGCCGAGGTATTAGTACCATCACTGCTCAATACATTGACTGTTCCGCTATTAATAGTGACATTGGTTGTACAGAAATTAGCATCACCAACTTCTATTAAAGTAGGATCGTTGCTAAAATCAATAGCTGAATTACTACAAGCCTGTCCATTTATTTGTAATTGAATTGCAAATAGAACAGCATCATCAGACAAACTAGCCGCGTTTAAAGTGTCCCAGGAGAATGTCAACTTTCCGGTAGAAGTTAATGCCTCGCCAAAATGACTGGCATTCATATTGGCAAAACCATATTGAGCGGTACCTACGTAATCGACCTGCGCCGGATCCCATTCAATTGTGAATTGAGAGGTTATTATATCCACAAAACCTTGTACCGTAATTGGCACTTCAATAATATCACCAGGCTGTCCATTAGTATTCAGCAAATTTAAGGTAATGTCCTTATTGTTATAAATCTCGATACTAATAATATCTGTATTTGCACAACTATAGGAGTTGCTTACACTATAAATAACGTCTGTTGTTCCCACACCCGCTGTGGCTAAATCCAGCGTACCTGAAGCATCTACTCCAACACCTAGCCAATTACCACTAGCTGGAGAAGCTGTAAATGAAACAGTAACCTGATCCATGCAAGCAGTTGTGGGCCCTGAGATTACCGGTTGAGCAGGTAAAGGATTAACATATACGGTATCAATATAACTTGAATTAGCTCCTAATGATGTGTCATCAATGGTTAAAGTGACAATAATTGTATCTTGCTCTGTTCCAGTATTAGTAAAATTTAGGGTATGAGGTCCTTCTCCGGTTCTTGAATCTACACCATCAAAATCCCAATCGTAGGTTGTATTTACAGTGGTTCCTGAAGATATATCAGTAAAAGTAATATCTTCTCCACTACAGATTTGATCCGTAGAAACAGTAAAGCCGGCCGTTAGCGTACATGATAAAGTCAGATCAAGCAAAGCAAGATCGCCATCACAACCATTAACGTCAGTTTCAATTACAGTAACCGAGCCATTAAAATTACCTAGAGAAACTTCGATACTATTTGTTCCCTGGCCATTAACAATAGAACTACCAGAAGGCACCGTCCAGTTATAAGTAGAACCAACATTATCAGTTACGCTGTATATTTCGGTAGTCCCGCAATCCGGAGAAGCGTTTCCGGCAATAGTTAAGGTAGCCGGTCTGAGGTTTTCAGTTAAAGTTGCTTCTGTGCGAGTAGTACTGTTACATCCTGTGCCATCATTTACCAATTCGGCATAATAAGATCCTGCAGCAGTGGGAGTAAAAGATGCACCAGTGCCCACTAATGCTCCTCCAGTGGCCTGATCATACCAATTGATGGTAAATCCTGCTCCCGGATCGTCCACTGAAATGGCGGCAGGTGACGCGCCTTCACAATATTGATTATCAACCGGATTGGCAGGTGCTGCCGGAGGCAATTCTTCTATTACATCTACACTGCCATTCATATTGGCAGTACAAGAAGAAACTGTATTGATAGCAACTACCGTGTAAGTACCATTGGCAGTTCTGTCTCCAAAACTGATGATATTTCCTGTACCTGATACAATATCATTAGTGCCGGTTAAAGCGATACCATCCAGATACAATTGATAATTAACTCCAATTTCAGAACCATCCAACCTTACTTCTACGCCAGAACTTCCCTGACAAAAAGAACCACCGCCCGTAATATTAAATACGGTAGGCGCCGGTGTTACATTCACGTTTGTTGCCGCTGAAGTAGTACTACAAATACCATCCGTTACGATCACTGTATAATCGCCTGATGCGGTTGCTGTATAATTAATATTAGTTTCACCAGGTATATCAGTACCATTCAATTGCCATTGATAAGTATATCCAGCACCGGCATTGGCTGTTAATGCTACATCATCGCCATCACAGAAATTGGCGGGTCCGCCAGCAGTAATGATAGCATCAGGTGATGGAGTAACAGTATAAGTTACAGTCGCTATATTAGTACAATTACCATCATCTACTTCGGCATATACAGGTACCGCGTCAGTTACTACATGATTTGCAGGATCAGCAACAGGAGTTGTCAATGCTAAATCTTGATACCAGGTAATAGTATTTCCTGCACCACCGTCTATGGCAACATTTAAAGTAGTCAAATCTATCGTGGCGGTATTACCACCAACGGCATCACTACACACAATTGGGGTTTGATCGTTGGCAACAGGTGAAGAATTAACTGTATAAGTTACAGTAGCAGCATTGGTACAACTACCATTCGATACTTCGGCATACACTGGTGTTGCATCAGTTACTGTATAGTTAGTCGGACTAGCAATGGCAGCAGTCAATCCCGCATCGCTGTACCAGGTAATGGTGAAACCGGCACCACCATCTATGGCCGAGTT
>CAZQEZ010000022.1:13662-40726 GCA_964592475.1 uncultured Roseivirgaceae bacterium | reverse complement strand
GCCTATTTATTTTTTTGCAGCTAAAAATAGTGGATTACTAATGACGTGCGGCATAGTATTGCTCGCTCCAGCGCAATTGCTGCTTGAACTGATACAATTCAGTTTTATCATCAATTACTACTAATTCAATATCGGCCATTTCTGCAAAGTCTTCTAAATGCTGACGGCCTATAGCCGTGCTGTAGCCAGTGTGATGAGCACCACCGGCATAAATCCATGCGGCAGCGCCAACTGAAAGACTTGGCTGAGGTGTCCATAATGCCCGTGCTACCGGAAGCTTGGGTAAGTCCTCGGCAATTTTTTCACTAATGACTTCATTAACCAACAGGCGGAAACGATTGCCCATATCAATAATAGAAGCATTGATAGCCGCTCCTGGTGCTGCATTAAAAACAAGTCTTACCGGATCAGCTTTGCCACCGATGGATAATGGATGTATCTCACAGGAAGGCTTATTATTGGCAATTGATTCACAGATCTCCAACATGTGAGCTCCCAAAACTTTCTGAGCCCCAGGCAGCAGATGGTAAGTATAATCTTCCATAAAAGACGTACCACCATTTTTACCCATAGCCATTACTTTCATAGCTCTTACCAAGGCAGCAGTTTTCCAGTCACCTTCGGCAGCAAAACCATAGCCTTGGGCCATTAGCCGCTGTACGGCAATGCCAGGTAATTGCGATAAGCCATGCAGATTTTCAAAAGTATCAGTGAAACCAGCAAAACTACCAGCTTGCAAAAATTCTTTTAAACCTAGTTCTATTTTTGCTGCTTCGCGCAAAGAGTCGTGTCTATCACCGGATTTTTGTAGTACTGAATCTACGTGATAGTCATCAAGGTACTGTTGTACCAAATAATCTACACTCTCATCGCTCACTTCATTTATTACCTTAACCAAATCGCCTAAGCCATAACCATTGACGCTGTAGCCAAATTTGGCTTGAGCCTCCACTTTGTCTCCTTCGGTAACAGCAACCTCACGCATATTATCACCGATACGAGCAAATTTAGCAACTTGCATATCTTGCCAGGCGCAGGCAGCTCGGGCCCATACATCAATTTGCTCATGCACATACTCATCTTGCCAATGCCCCACTACTACTTTCCTGTTGAGGCGTAACCGGCTGTTAATATACCCGAATTCACGTCCACCATGAGCCGATTGATTCAAATTCATAAAATCCATATCAATATCCTGCCAAGGTATTTGCTGATTAAACTGTGTATGTAAGTGCAACAAAGGCTTTTGTAGCGCTTTCAACCCGGCAATCCACATTTTAGCTGGGCTAAAAGTGTGCATCCATGTAATTACACCAATACAATTAGCATCTTGATTAGCTTGTCTGCAAACCTGAAGAATACTAGAAGCTTGTGTAAGTACGGGTTTGTATACCACATTAGTCAATATTTTCTTATTTATATCCAGTGCAGCAGCAATTTGTCGAGAGTGATCGGCCACTTGATCCAGGGTATCCTGACCATAAAGATTTTGGCTGCCTGTGAGGAACCAAATTTCAAAATTATCCAGGTTTATCATTTTTATTCGTTTTTAGATTAAGTGTTTAAGATACATTTAAAAAGGAAAGTTAATTTTAATCAATTAAATGAACAATAAAATTGGTAAAATTAATAATTTAGCAAAAAAAAGAGCATGAACTCAAAGTATACCTTGTTTTCGATTTTTTTACTTTTTAGCTGCAAGCAAATTAACTATAATCATATCAAATATGTAAATCCCTTAATCGGAACTAACTATAGCACAACACCCAGTGCTTTGAAACATCAAGAGTTTGCCAATGAGAACAAAGGACAAACTTTTCCGGCGGTAGGTATACCACATGCTCAAACTCAATGGACACCTCAAACCAGGGCCACCGAACAAAAATGTATCGCACCCTATTATTACCTAGATAGTACTATCAATGGGTTTCGCGGTAGCCATTGGATGAGTGGCTCTTGTACTCAGGACTACGGTAGTGTTTCATTGATGCCTTTGGGTGCAGAAGCAATAATGGATGCTGAAAAAAGAGCAAGTGTTTTTTCTCGTGGCAGTGAAACAAGCACACCAGCATTTTATCAGGTAACCCTAAAAAGATATGATGTTACCACCCAGTTGACAGCAGCAAATCATTCAGCCATTTTGCAATTCACTTTTGCTACAGCCGGCAAAAAACATATTTTAATTGAGCCTAATAGCGACGAAGGCAAGGCCACTATTGAAGTATCGGAAGATGGTATTGCGGGTAGTAACCCTGTTCACCGTATATATCAAGGCTGGGGAGAATATGCCGGATTTGATGGTCATTTTTATGTTCAATTTGACCAGCCCTGGGATCAGGTATTCATAGAAAAGCAGCAACTGGAAAAAGGAATAAAGACATTTGCTTTTGCTGTATTTGATGTAAAAGCTGGTGAAACAATTAAGGTTAAGATAGGACATTCTTTTACTAGTATAGCCAAAGCCAAAGAAAACCTGACAATGGAAATACCGGATTTTAACTTTGATAGAATAAGAATGGCTACTGAACGCCAATGGGAAGAAAAATTAGGACAGATAGCGGTAGTAGGTACCGACAAGGATAGCAAAACCATGTTTTACAGCGCACTTTACCATTCTAAAATGCTGCCACGCGTTTTTAATGATGTAGATGGCACCTACCCTGGTTTTGCCAACGATGATCAAATACATCGTGCCAGGGGGTATGATTACTATGTTGACTTTGCAACCTGGGATACGTTCCGCGCTGTACATCCTCTTATGACTATACTGGAACCAGACCGATCGACTGCTATATTGAATTCAATTGTAAAAAAAGCCGAACAAGGGCAATGGCTTCCAATATTTCCCTGCTGGAATAATTATACCGCTGCTATGATAGGAGACCACTTAATCTCTGTAGTGGGTGATGCTTACCTAAAAGGCATTACAGACTTTGATGTGGATAAGGCATACGCCTATATGCGAAAAAACGCTTTTGAAATTCCAAAAAGTAAAAAAGAATATATGGATGGCAAGGGAAGAAGGGCCCTGGATAGCTATCTAAAATATGGCTATGTGCCATTAGAGGATTCGGTGAAAGAAGCTTTTCATAAAAATGAACAGGTGAGCCGTACCTTAGAATATGCTTACGATGACCATGTATTAAGTTTGGTGGCTAAAAAGCTGGGTAAGTTTGAAGATGCAAAAAAACTGACAACTCGAGCCTTAAACTACCAAAATGTTTTTGATACAAGTACAGGTTTTGTAAGAGGAAGACATAAAGATGGAAGCTGGGCTGCAAATTTTGACCCTTACCAACGTCAAACTTATATTACCGAAGGTACGCCCTACCAATATACCTTTTACATACCCCATGATATAGATGGCTTAGTTAAACTTATTGGCGGTCAGCAAAAATTCATTGAAAAATTAGACACTTTTTTTGCTAAAGAAGAATACTGGCATGGCAATGAACCTAGCCATCACATTGCCTACCTGTATGCCATTGCAGGGGCGGCCTGGAAAACACAGAAAAATGTACGGAAGATAATATATGAGGAATACGACAATTCCCCCGGGGGGATTAGTGGCAATGACGACGCGGGTCAAATGTCGGCTTGGTTAGTTTTTAGCATGATGGGGTTTTACCCTGTGTCGCCAGGTGATGCCATATATATCATAGGAAGTCCTGTATTTGATCAGTTAAAAATCAATCTGCAAAACGGTAAAACCTTTACAATAGTTTGTCATAATAATTCAAAAAGCAACATGTACATACAAAATGCCAGAATCAATGGAAAACCCATGAATAGAACATATTTTAGCCACCAGGAATTACTTAAAGGAGTAACCATCGAACTTACTATGGGGCCCGAACCTAATAAAAAATGGCCTGGGTAAATTTAATTATCAGCAGACTTTTTCATTATATATTTTTCGTCTTGTATGGCGGCTTTCAATTTTTCTTTGTTGCTATTTAGTTTTTGAAGCATAAACTCATGATTATTGATTTGCGATTTTATCAGCGATTGATCAAGTTCGTTTCCTGAAGAATGGTTTTCACTAGCTTCTTTAAGTTTGTCTTGTAGATCAGCTTTTTCTTTTTCCAACTTTTTTACTAGTTCCTGAATGGAGCTCATTTGCTGCTGTATCTTGTCTCCTTGCATTTGATAGCCAGTTATGTCTCTAGAAGTAACCGAAACTCCTTTTACTCCAGCATTTCCATCCCAAATAGGATTAACAAATACTTCAAGCAGTTGCTCGTTTCCATCAGGTAGCTGTTTATTTTCAAAAAACTTTAACTTTTCTCCAGCCAACGCCTTATCATATCTCTCTCGCCAAATACGCATCTGATCACCAGGCAAAATTTCTAAAATATTCTGGCCTTCTTTTAAATTTTTATCGGCATATTTACTTTTTAATTTTTCATTGACTACCTGAATACGATATTTATTATCTATGGCAAAAATGGCATCTTCTGAATTATTGATGAGCCCAAGCAAATTATTTTTATTTTTTTCAAGTAATAGATTTTGGTCTTCTAAGTTTTGTCGTAATCGATACTCTTCAGATAAATCTTCTAAAAACAGAATGAAAAGCTTTTGACCATCTACAATAGCTTCTTTCAATTTTATTCTCATAGGAAAAAGGTCTCCATCCCTTCTTTTACCGGTGATAATTCTAACTTGCCCCGATAAACCTTGCTGATACAGTATCTCGTCTTGCTTTTGCGATACTTCCTCTGGTATAAGTATTCTCACATTTTGACCTTTTACTTCCTCGGCACCATAACCAAATATTTTACTGCAAGCAGGGTTAAATAAGTCAATAGTGCCATTCATATCGGCTATTATTATTGCATCGAATGCATTTTCATAAATGAGTTTAGTTTTTGATTCATTGTTTAATAATTCATCCTGCCTCCTTTTCATTTCTTCTTGGGTGGCGGCAAGCTCTTCCATATTTTGCCTCATTTCTTCTTCCTGAGCTCTCAATTGTTCCGTAGCTACTTGAGATTCCTGCAACAATTTTTTGGTGTTTTCATTCAATTTTACCGCCGATATAGCCGAGGCTATGCTTTCTGCATTTCGTTCCACGAAGTCAATTTGATGTTGGGTCATTTCTTTAAATGAGGCTAACTCCAGCACTCCATATATATTTTCATTACTTATTAATGGTACAATTAGAATGTTATTGGGATTGGCTCCACCCATGCCAGAAGTAATCTTGACGTAGTTCTGGGGCACTTCTTTCATGTAAGTTGTTTTCTTTTCCAGATAACACTGGCCCACCAGGCTTTGACCGGGCTCCAAACGTTTTTCTATATATTTTTTTCTTTCGTAAGCATAGCAAGCCGTCAACTCCAGATATTCTTGCTCATCTTCTTCTTTATTGACTACAAAAATTGCTCCTTGGCACGCATCAATATATTTAATTAAATGCACCAAAATTTCATGGGTAAGCTCACGTAAATCATCTGAATGCTTTCGCAAAATAGCCGCAAAGCTAGCGATGCCTTCATTGGCCCAGCGCCTAAATTCTTCATTTCTAGCAATTTCCTGAAGATTATCCACCATTTTAGCTAATGATTCTCCTAAATCACCTTTATTTTCAAATATGTTTTTCTGCTCAAATGTTCCATCACTGGCCTGTAAAGCAAATTGTTTTATTTTATCAAACTGCTCCGCCAGCTTATTAATGTTTTCGTAAGAAGATTCCAATTCCCTTATACCTTCTTCTTCCTTGCTGGGAATGTTGCCCTCTGCTAAGCTGAGAAGCATTGTATTAAACCTGTTGCTATAATGATTTATATTTTTCAAAAATTGGAAGGCAAAATATCCGATAAGCATCAAGTAAAATAAAAAACCGATAGTGATATACAACCATAAATTGGGTATAGTTGCTTGCTGAGGATTTTGTTTATTCTGTAAAAAAGAATTAATTAAATTAGCTAGCGCTGCATAATTGTTTTCAATTGGTTGACCATCATCTTGCAATAGCTGAGAAGCCAATTGTTGATCCAACCACGATTGTAGCTGCAAATCCACAATTAGGGTATCGTTATAAATGGCCGGATATTGAGAAATATCAACTTGAAGCTGAGTATTACCTTCATTTTTGGAAGCATTTATCTGCACAACTAATCGTTCTATGGCGGGAAGAGGTAAATCTTCAAAGTTATTGGTTGAATCCAGATGCTTGAGACTTTGCCACTGTTCCTGAAGATCCAAAGAATCATTTTCTATTCCGGCAGATTCATGATAGGCTGCCACTAACAAAAGATTCAATTGTTTTTGTAACTTATCAAAACCATCATTCTGCCTGGATGAAATTAGTGCGTAGGATAACAAGCCGATAGGAATAATAGCCAATAAGAATAGTAAAAGAACGCTTTGCAGGTAACGTGATTTTATAGAAAAGAAATTCATTTTATATTAATTTGCTTGCTATATTATAGATTAAAAACATATAAAGATAATCAGTAGCTAATAATGAAAAAATTACGAGTAATATCCATGAATCAAATCATTAAATTATAATGTATAAATCCAATAATTTGAATGAGGTAGTAATATCCATTACAAAGCGATGATTATCAGACACTTTACCAAATACCACCCCTTTTTATTGCACTATTCAAATATTTTATTTTCATAATCCTATAAAATAATTCCTGCGCTCATTTTGCTCAAGCTAATAAAAAATGGTACTTTTGTTATAAACTTACATTGAGAAGAAGTACTTATTTTGCTATAACAACCTCTGGAAAGATGCCTGAAGAAGGGTTATAAGCATTTTCAGGTAGCTAATAATGGTCATAATGTGATGAAAAACTACCTCAGTAATTAAAGTAAATTGTTAATCAATTCTCGATGTAGCATTAAATGCAAGAAACAATGATAAAAAGATATATTTTAATTTATTTGTTTTGGGCTTGTTATAGCTATGGTGTAAAGGCCGATAGTAACCCACCCACTGTTCCGCAAAGCATTCCAGATATCGATTCCCTTGAAGATGCCCAAACCACTTCTATAAACCTTTATAACTATTTTGAGGATGATATAGATACCGATGCCGATTTGGTATATGCAGTGGATGATATCTCCAATGCAATTTTATTTACCAATGTTACTATTGCTAGTGGTCAACTTTTGCTGGATTATGCACCGGATGCATTTGGCCAAAGCACCATTACAATTTCAGCTACCGATACCGATAATCAAACTTCGGTAACCAGTTTTGAAGTAAACTTAATACCGGTAAACGATGCTCCTTTTTTCAATGCCGCTGCATTACCGGCAATACTTGAAGATGCAGGACCACAGGAAATACCTAATTGGGCTACTTTCAACCCCGGACCTGCCAATGAACAAAGTGGTCAAATATTATCTTCTTATCAGGTTAATGAAATTAGTAATCCTTCATTGTTCCAAGCTATACCCACTGTGGATTTAAATGGAAATCTTACCTTTACCCCTGCAGATAACCAATTTGGTTCTGCAACATTTAAAGTAACAGCATTTGATAATGGTGGCACTGCTAATGGAGGTGTCGATTCTTCTGCTTCTCAAACATTTAACATTGAAATACTATCTGTAAATGACCCTCCTCAATTATCCATTAGCAATATTACTCCTGTATTAGAAGATGCCGGGCCGCAAGAAATATCTAATTGGGCTACTTTTGACCCAGGTGCCGACAATGAAGACGAACAGCTACCTGATTTTACTATAAGAAACATCTCCAATCCTGATATTTTTGATGACTGGCCTACGGTAGATATTTCCGGAACACTTACTTATTCTTTGACTCCCAATGAATTTGGCAGTAGTACTATGGAAATATTTGTAACAGATGATGGCGGCGTTAGTAACGGAGGTCAAAACCATTCGGATACGCTTAGTTTCACAATAGAAGTAGTTAGTATAAATGATGCGCCGGATTTTAATGCAGATCCGCCAGCCAATGTCCTGGAGGATGCAGGCAATATAAGCTATCCTGGCTGGGCTACCTTTGCACCGGGTGCTAATGAAAATACACAAACAGCTACCTATATTATTTCAAATGTAGAAAATCCTGATTTGTTTTCTATAAGCCCCTCTGTAAACAGCTCGGGCACCCTATCTTTTACTACTGCCAATGACGCTAATGGCAGCAGTACTTTCACCGCTTATGTGCAAGATGATGGTGGTACAACAAATGGTGGTGTAGATCAATCAGCAGAAAAAACTTTCACGATTGAAATTCTTCCTGTAAATGATGCTCCTAATTTTAACGCCACTAATCCTGTACCAGTTTCAGAGGATTTTGGAGTGGTAAATATAGATACATGGGCCAGTTTTAATCCCGGAGCTGAAAATGAAGCTGGCCAAGAAGCATCTTTTAATGTTTTCAATATTACCAATCCATCTTTATTTGCTCAAGCACCGCAAGTTGATAATACAGGCAGTTTAAGTCTTGCCACAGCAGAAAACAAAAGTGGCAACAGTAATTTTGATGTACAGGTATCTGATAATGGCGGAACAGCCAATGGTGGTATTAGTCAGTCAATTATTAAAACTTTTACAATAACAGTAACCCCGGTAAATGATCCTCCGCAATTTACATCTGCCCCTGTATTAGCCATAAATGAAGATCAGACTTATAATTACAACATCACTTACACTGACCTTGAAACAGCAGCTGAAAATTTAATTATAAGTGCTACCGTTTTACCGGAGTGGCTCAGTTTGAATGATAATTCCGAATCAGCTCAATTAACAGGTACCCCAACCAATGAGCACGTTGGAAGTCATGTAGTAACCTTAACGATTTCTGATGGCGATTTGCAAACGGATCAAAGTTTCACGATAACAGTGCAAAACACCAATGATGCGCCGGAATTTATCAGCACACCAGCAACAAAAGCAATAAGAGATCAGCCCTATTTTTATCCAATTAAAACTAATGATCAGGATATTGGAGATGTAGTAACCTTAACGGCCCTTCAAATACCTGCTTGGCTTACTTATAGCCCCACCGGTCAAGGCACCGCAGAACTTTCGGGAACGCCAGGCCTGGCGCAGGCCAATAAAACTCATCAGGTAAGATTGCGTGCCACTGATATTGCCGGAGCCTCCACATTGCAGCAGTTTAGCATTGAAGTAGTGGTAGTAAACACAAGTCCTACAATAACCAGTAGTCCTGTGACTGAAGCAATTGATGGAAACAGTTACAGTTATACCATTACAGCAACAGACCCCGACCCATCTGACGAACTTGCATTTACAGCTCCATCATTACCTACCTGGCTTACTCTTAACAATAATGGCGATAAAACTGCTATTTTAACCGGAACGCCTGGCAATCAAGATATAGGTGAAAACCAGGTAACAATATCGGTTTCCGATCCAGTGGGCGCAAGCGATACCCAGGTATTTACCATTAATGTTTCTAATCTAAATGATCCCCCACAATTTACCAGTGTAGCCAAAACTGTAGGTACTGAAAATGTGGAATATCAATACAACATAGCCACTTCAGATCCGGATGTTAATGACACAAGAACTTTATCGGCACCTGAGCTACCTTCCTGGCTTAATTTAACTGCCTCTTCCGGCAATGGAACCCTTAAAGGCACTCCTGACGATCCAGATGTAGGATTTCACCCGGTGCGACTAGTTATAACTGACGCGGAAGGAGCTCAAGCCGTTCAAGAGTTTACTATAGAAGTAAGTAATATAAATGATGAACCACGATTTACTTCCAGCCCTTTATTATCGGCCATTATTAATCAAAGCTATATCTACAATATTACTGTAACAGATGATGACATCAATGATAACCTTACTATTGCGACAATCCAGAAACCATCTTGGCTGAATTTCCAAGTTACAAGCCCCAATTCCGCTACATTATCAGGCACCCCGAAAGCCGATGATACGGGCAATCATGATGTAATACTACAGGTAACGGATGAAGCAGGGGTACAAAAACTACAGGAATATGTATTAAAAGTAAATAACGCCCCAATTATTTCTGATATCAATATAACCACGTGGGAAGATCAGCCAATCAATTTTAGCCTTGAGACTTTTAATACTGCTTATGCAGATACTGATGGTGATGATATTTCGAGCATTAAAATACTGACACTTCCGCAATCCGGTAATTTACTTTTTTCGTCATCGCCGGTAACCGCTGAACAGGTAATTGATGCCAGCAACATAAATCAGCTTAAATACGAGCCCTCAACTAATCAATATGGTAGCTGGAGTTTTGAATATAATGCTTTTGATGGCACCAACTATGCCAATAGCAAAGCCAAAGTTAATTTAGAAGTATTGCCGGTAAATGACATCCCACAATTAAGCAATTTGACACAAGACCTGACCTACCGACCTTTAATTGATGAATTAATATTTTTAGCTGAAAATGCGGTGATTGAAGATGTAGATAATGACTCTATCATTGGCATGCAAATATTTTTTGCAGCCCGAGTTTTTCAATCGGGGCAAGACCTATTGGCGGTAGAAACCACTGGCAAAGTTTCATCTAATTACAATGAAGAAACCGGAATTTTAAATGTAAGTGGCAAAGATAATATAGAAAATTATTTACAGGTTTTAAGAAGCCTCACTTACGAATACCGTGGCACGGAAATACCAAATTATGAAGCTCGATCCATTAATTATATACTTGATGATGGAAAGGATGTAAGTAACCTACAGCAGCAATCCATAGAAATGATACAGCTGGATAAATTGACCATACCCAGTGGTTTTACACCCAATAACGATGGGGTGAATGATCTCTGGCAAATAGAAAATATTGAGTTATATCCAAACTGCCAAGTAAAGATTTTTACCCGGGAGGGAAAAGAGATCTATAGCTCCTCCGGGTATAACGTTCCTTGGGATGGCACCTTTGCAGGAGGTAAATTACCGGCAGGTCCTTATTTTTATGTAATTGTGTTAAACGAACTGGAACAGCAAAGTGGTGGAGTAACAATAATCAAATAGTATTATGATAAAGCAATTATTACTTAGTATATTATTCAGTTGTGTTGTACTTAACTCCTATGGGCAAGGTGGTTATCAATTGACTCAATACTTTCAAAATGCTCCGGTTATTAATCCTGCATTTACGGGTACTGATAACTTTACCGATATCAGGATCGGCTATAAACAACAATGGACTGGCATAGAATCCGGAGGGCGTACTTTTTATGCATCTGCTTACGGTCTTTTAATTCGCTCTAAATACGACAAATTAAAATCAAACTCATTGAGAATTAGCGATCCTTCTTTATATGAAGGCAACAAAAATAAGAGCTTCAAGCGAAGTGCAGCCATTAAACATGGCATTGGAGGCTACATTATAAATGATAGTTTCGGTCCATTTAACAGAACCAATGCTTTTCTTACCTATTCATTTCACTATCCACTTAATCCTGATATTACAATGGCATTGGGCTTATCGGGTGGGATAAATAGCGCTAAAATTGATGCCAACCAGATTACCGTACAAAATCCTGACATAGATGTAACATACCAGGCTTTTTTGGCTGATGGTGCTACCAGCAACAATATTGACATTAACACGGGTATTTTATTTTACTCCAATAAATTTTATTTAGGCTATAGCTTGCAACGATTACTGCAAAATCCAATTTTTAATAATGATGAATTTAGCAATGAAAAGGAATCATTGAATCATGTGGTATCGGCTGGTTATATTTTGCCATTAAGTGCTGATTACTTATTTCAACCCAGTGTTGTAAGCATTATTCGACCCGGGCTTCCTTCAATTATTAACCTTAGTGCAAAATTAAGATACCAAAATAGTTATTGGTTGGGATTGAACTACCGCGATTCTCAGGCATTTTCAATTATGGGTGGAGTATTTATAAATAAATCTTATAGTCTGTCTTACTCTTACGACTTTTCGTTGAATGGTTTTAGCGAATATTTACAAGGAAGCCACGAAATAGTATTAGGTATTATGTTAAACAATGAAAGAGGCTTTGTTCCGTTTGCCTGGTAATGAAATTTTCGGTTATAATTGTTCTCTTTTTATATGTTAGCTTGCCATTATTAGCTCAAAACAACTGGCATTTTTCAGGCATTACTACCCTAAACAGTTTGAGCGAAAAGCAAGCAGAAGAAAGTTTACCTCTCCTGGATTCCAAGAAAAATCAACTATATTTTGTAAGAACAGGCTACCTGGAAAACAAGCATGATCAGGATATTTGGATGAGCCAATGGAATGGAACTGAATGGCTTAAAGCGAAACCATTGCCCTATCCTATTAATACTGCCCATAATGAAGCGGTAGTAGCAATACATGATTCAAACTTATTAATTTGGCGCGCGCTAACCTTGGCTGGAGAAAAACTGAATAAGTTTTATTTTGTAAAACGTAACGGTACCGCATTTCAAGAACCAGTACAATTGAATCTCCCTGAAATCAATTCCCAAGGGAACTACATGGGAGCTTACATCAACCAAAAAGGCAACTTGATAATAGCATCTTTACAAAATGAATATTCAAAAGGTGAAGAAGATTTATTTGTGATCAGGCAAAATGCACAGGGAAACTGGATACCACCGTCTTCATTAGGAGAAGTGATTAATACTGCGGGATTTGAAATTTCTCCCTTCTACCTCGAAGATGAGAAAACCTTGTTTTTTGCCAGCAATGGCAGAAATGATAGTGAAGGCAGTGATATTTACTATGCTACCAGAAAAAATAAATGGAATGGATGGACAATCCCGCAAAAAGTTTCTGGTGTGAATAGCAAATCATTTGATGCTTATTTTTATTATGAAAAAACAAACAAAAAAGCGTATTGGACAAGCAATAGAAATAATAAGAAAGCTGATTTATTTGTGGCCGAACTGGCAGAACCTGATGTGGCACATACAAAACTTTCAATAGCAAAGAAAGAAATCAAGTACGATAAATTGCTTGATTTTTTGGAAGAGCCGGTAGAAAAATTATCAATCAAAAAAACCGGTGATATACATATTTACTTTGAAAAAGATGCCTCAGACTTGCAGCCTGAAATGAAAAAACTTTTGCAAATGCTGGCAAAACGAATTGACAGTAACTATAATTTTCAATTAAAAATAATGGGGTTTGCAGATGATACAGGCACCGAGGACTACAACCTGAAGCTCTCGGAAGCACGTGCATTAAAGGTAAAGAATTATCTGTTAAAATTAGGGCTTCCTTCTGATAATATGACTATTGAACCAATGGGTGAAGTAAAAGGCAGCTCAGGCGACACTGCTATGCACAGAGATCTAAACCGCAGGGTTGATATTATCATCACTCATTAATATCTTTTTCTAACAAGGCAGGCATTATCCTTTCATAATAATAGAGTACCGCGTCAAAAATTTTCATTTCTTCGCTGGCTGTAAAATAACCAATAGCGTCTTTGTCCCAGGCTATGGCTTCGCCCTGGGGTTCTCTAACATAGGGCAAATTCTTTGGTTTCATCTCTAGGATGGCCTCGAGAGAAGCATTTTCCGGAATTTCATAGTAAAATACATTTCTATAAGTTTTAACCAGCAAATCACGACCATTGGCTGCCATATCAGCAGCTACTACCATTGACATGTTCAATTTTCCAACAAGCTCTGCAGTGAGAGTATCTTTAGTTAATTGAGGATATGGCAACTTGTAAAGATGTATTCGAGGTTCTCGCTTGCTAAAAATATAAATGTCTTTGCTATTCGGGTCTACCACTATTGCTTCAGCGTCGCGCTGACCATCAGGATAAACATAAGTAATTTTTTCGTAATCCTTTATTTCTAAAAAAACAGGCTGCTCTACATGAGTTAAATAAGGCTCTTCTACTCTAAAAATATAATTATAATCATGTACGGCCAAATTATCACCAATATCGGCCAGGTATAAGTAATCACGATCATCTAATGGCCCTTTACCAATGGCCATATCTTCAACGTCACGAAAAAAAGCATTTTTAAAATAAAAGACACCTTTATGCTTTCCACTTTTATCCATTAAATAAATACGCGGATCGTCACCACTATCATTATGTGCCCAAATGTATTTTGGGTTGGAGGTGCTTACCGCCATACCGGATATTTCATCCAGGGATTTGTTGCTAATAGTACCTTTGGCTATTGGTCCGCTAAAGATAGAATCAACTTCTTGAATGAATGAATTAAATTGCCCAATAGTACCATCGGCAATTGACACCAATAAAATTATTGGTATCAGTAGTAAGAAACTTTGTCTTATTAACCTCATTTTTCTTATCTTTCAATACTGATACCAATATAACTAAAATTGATCAATAGTATTTTCTATAATGTCACAACATTCTTGTAATTGATCTTCAGTCATGACCAAAGGTGGGGCAAATCTTATAATATTGCCATGAGTTGGCTTGGCTAGTAATCCATTTTCTTTTAAACGCATACAAATTTTCCAAGCCGTACCACTAGTCTCGCTATCATTTATCACGATGGCATTAAGCAAACCTTTACCTCTTACTAATGTAACCAAGTCGGTATTATCTACGATTTTTTGCATGCGATCCCTGAAAATATTACCAAGATAAGCAGCATTCTCTGCCAAATTCTCATCTTTTACCACTTGCAGGGCAGCCATTGCTACTACACCGGCCAGCGGATTGCCTCCAAAGGTAGAACCATGCTGACCCGGCTTTATGCTCAACATAATTTCATCGCGCGCCAATGCCGCAGACACCGGCATTACGCCACCAGATAAAGCTTTACCCAAAATAAGAATATCCGGCTTGAGGCTTTCATATTCGCAAGCGATCATTTTACCTGTACGGGCTATGCCCGTCTGTACTTCATCGGCAATAAACAATACATTTTTCTTTTTGCACATTTCATAAGCTTGCAAAAGATATCCTTCATCCGGCACTATTACTCCAGCCTCGCCTTGTATCGGCTCAAGCATAAAACCAGCTACATCAGGATCTTCTAATTTTTCTGCTAATGCCTCTAAATCATTATACGGGATAATTTCATAGCCAGGCATATAAGGACCAAAACCCTCGAAACTACTAGGATCGGTACTTGAAGAAATAGCGGCCAATGAGCGACCCCAAAAGTTACCTTCTACAAATATTATTTTTGCTTTATTTTTGGCTATTCCTTTTTCGGTGTAGGCCCATTTCCTACACAATTTTACCGCGGTTTCACATGCCTCCACTCCGGTATTCATAGGCAAAACCTTATCATAGCCAAAAATATCGGTGATATATTTTTCAAATTTTCCCAGTATATCATTATAAAAAGCTCTGGAAGTAAGGGTAAGCCTTTGAGCTTGCTGAATCATTGCATTGACAATGGCAGGATGGCAGTGACCTTGATTTACAGCACTGTAAGCAGAAAGAAAATCGTAATATTTTTTACCTTCTACATCCCATACAAATACACCTTCGCCTCTTGATAGTACAATAGGTAAAGGACTATAGTTATGTGCTCCGTGTTTTAACTCAAGGTTAATAGCTTCCTCACTGGAAGTGATAGATTCTATCATAAATTAAAAAAAATTATTATATTAAAAATTAAAAGATAATGGCAACAATTAGTTACTTGAATGGTTCAAATTTAGTTAAATTTGGCTAAATTAAATAACTAAATAAACTTTGAAGAAGAGAATAGAGATTAAAGGACTTCAACAAGATGTAGATTATTATGTGGATGATAAAGGCAGGGTGGTGTTTACTGCTGTATACCATGTAAAACGTGGCTATTGCTGCAAAAGCGGATGCAAGCATTGCCCCTATGGTTTTGTAAAATAATCAACCTTCTTGTTCTTCCAATATCTTGTTTATTTCTTTAAGAGGCAATTTAATTTCAAATCTGGTAAATTTATTCTCTTCGCTGGCCACCGAAACTTCTCCTCCTAGTTTAAACATAATTTTTTTCACTATGTAAAGACCCAACCCATTACCTTTTGATTTTTCTGATCCTCTGAAGAACATTGCAAAAATGCGCTCAAAATATTGCTCCTCTATGCCCAAACCATCATCTTCTACAATAATGTGCAACGCTTTATTCTCTTCAAATAATTCAATGGAAATATTAACTTCGTTTTCCTGACGGAAAATGACAGCATTTTCGAGTAGGTTTACTATTGCCAGCTTCAGCAGCTTTTCATCTGACGTGATTTTTTTCTTTTTATTAAATTTGGATTTTAAATTCAGTATTATCGGGCTATCTTTTAAAATAATATCCAATGCATTCCGCGATTCGTTAAGGAGTTTTTCTGGTTCTATTTCGGAGTAAGAAATAGTTTCCTTATCTATTTCATGTACGTTTATCAGCTTATTAAGCATACGGTTCATGTCATGAGAGTTCGTTTCAATTACCTTGATAAAGTCTTGGGTGTTATTTTTCATGTTGTCAAGCTTGGCCAGCATAGTAAGACCCAATAAACGGGTGATGGGTCCTTTTAAATCATGCGAAGCTCTGTAAATGAAAGTGTCAAGCTCTTTATTGGTCTGTAAAAGTTGATTGAGCGTGTTTTTCAACTTTTCAGTTCGCTTATTTATTTTACCTTCAAGGTCTTCATTTATTTTTTTAAGCTTTTGATTTGCTCTAAGTACTTCTTTTTTGGCTTTTTCAAGCTGTTGATTTTTTTCTTCAATTTTTGATTTTTGGGTATAAACCAAATCTCTTTGACTAGCTATTTCCTCTTTTTGCTCTTCTAGCTCTTCATTTTGCTTCTCAATATGCTCTTTTTGGAAAACTATTTCATAAGTTTTTTCATCCACCAGTCTTGTAAGTCGTCTGTTCGTATTTGCCATATTGTAAATACGAATGTAATAAACCAAATATCCTATACCTATAAGGCCTAAAACTACCAGTATTTTAAACCACCAGGTGCCGTAATAAGGAGGCTCAATTTCTATGTTTAAACTAGTAACTTCTTCATCGCCTATGGCGGATCCATCACTTTTGGTGGCTTTTACTTTAAATACATAATCATTGGGTTCTAAATTTGTATAGGTTACAAACCGGCGGCCATCACTGGGTATCCAGTCTTCATCAAAATTTTCCAGCTTATAGTAATACTTGATGTTTTTAGGGTTTACAAAATCAATGGCAATAAATTCAAAGGAAAGTACATTTTCTTTATGGGTAAGTTGTATATCCTTAAGTTCAGAAATATGTACTGGAATACGTCCAGTAGGACCTATAGTGACTGGTTTGTTGTTAATGTTGAAGTTGGTAAGAATTACTTTAGGCACTTCTGCATTTGGCTTTAACTCTTCAGGATAAAAAGAATTGAAACCATTAATACCACCAAAGAGCATTTCGCCCGTAAGCGACTTTTGATAAGCGCCAGAATTAAATTCATTACTCTGCAATCCATATTTTTCATCAAAGTTGTAGAAGGTTTCCTGGGCAATGTTAAACTTGGCAATCCCCTTATTGGTACTCAACCATAAATTTCCATTGTCATCTTTGAGTATTCCATATACCAGGTTACTGGCAAGGCCATCTTTACGCGAATATTTTTTGAATCGATACGTAGAAAGATCTAGCAAATCGAGTCCTTCAGCAGTTCCAATCCATAATTTACAACTATCTGCAAAAATTGAAAATACCACATTGCTGCTTATACTATTACTATCATTTTCATGCTTTTGATAACGGGTAAAATTTTGATCTTTATCAAGTTTATTCAACCCACCTCCATAGGTGGCTACCCAAAGATTATCTTCACTGTCTTCAGTAATTGCTCTTACTTCGTTGTGACTAAGGCTAAAAGGATTGTTAATATCAAACATGTAGCGTTTGAATTTATTATTGCTGTACCGGTTAAGGCCTCCTTTGCTGGTTCCAAACCAAAATACGCCGTCACTATCTTCATAAATATAGTTGATTACATCGCTACTGAGACTATCGGAATAAGCAAAATTGGCTCTTATAGCATCAATATTGCCGGTTTTTAAATCAAGAATATTTAGTCCTCCACCATCTGTACCAATCCACAATTTTTTATTTTTATCTCTGTGTAGTGAAAGTATTCTATCAGAACTTAAAGTATCTGCTTTATTTACTTTTAACTTTGCTCTTAGTCTTCTATATCGCCAGGAACGGTATTTTTTCATTTTTTCTTCATACTCTTCCTGGTATTTTTCATTAAGACTTTTGCCAGCCACAATTATGTCTTTGCTTGTATAAGTAATAATATTACGGGTTCTGTCATTCACTCTGTTAAGCCCGCCATCGTAGGTTCCTACCCAAATGGTGCCATTTCTCTCTTTATAAAGGGCTGTTATATTATTGCTGCTTAAAGTATTAGCGGTTCGATTTTCCCTTTGATATAGCTTAATTTGTTTATGATTAATATCTAATTTGTTAATCCCGGCATTGGTACCTATCCAAAGAGAACCTTTGTGGTCAATAAAAATAGATTTGATAGAATTACTTAGAAGTCCGGTAGGGCTATCTGAAATTACTTCAATTTGCTCAAATTTGCCATTAGCTAACTGATATTTATTAAGGCCGCCACTATTAGTACCTATCCAAAGGTGGCCTGTGCTATCTTGCACAATACATTGTATATCATTACTACTAATTGAGTTTTTTTCATCCTGCTGCAGATAGGTCTTTATGTTATCACTTCTTTCAAATAAACGCTTACCATCCACTGGTGAAAACCTGGTTAGACCATTTTTAGTACCTACCCATAAAGTTTTGCTTGTATCTTCATAAATACAGGAAACAACATTACTGTTAATGCTATTAGGGCCTTCCTTATATCTTAAAAACCTACCAGTGGAAGGATCCATTTTATTAATTCCGCCATCGGAAGTACCAACCCACATAAACCCATATGAATCTTGTAAAATTGATGTAATATTATTACTACTTATGCTCAACGGGTTGCTCAACACATTTTGATACAGGTTGTAATGAAAATCCCCATTTTCATCTACTATAACTTTAGTTAATCCACCACCGTCGGTACCTATCCAGTAATTAAGTTCATCATCTTGTATAATAGCAGTAATTTTATTGTCTCCTAAGCTATTGGTATTTTGACTATTCTTTTTAATGATGGAGATTTTATCTAATCGAGGATCATATATATTGAGGCCATCTTGGGTGCCTATCCAAAGTTTATTTTGGTGATCAAGCCATAAGGTATAAATAATATTATTTGATATGCTATTAGAGTCAGTTGGATTAGTAACAAAGACTTCAAAACTGAGGCCGTTGTATCGGTTAAGCCCATACAGGGTACCAAACCACAAGAAGCCTTTACTATCTTGTTGAATACATTTTACTTCACTTTGCGATAACCCATCATCAATAGTAAATTGCTCGAATGTATGATAAGTATCCTGCCCATAAGATGAAAAAAAACATAAAATGAATATATAAAATAAAAGTCTTTTTTTCACTAGTGTAAATTATTTTCAACATTCAACCCTGATGGAACAAGTTTTAAGAAATTAAATATAATTAAGAAATTCGAATAATTAAAAAATGTCTTTTTATCAACACGTAAGAAAACAACCCAATTTACATGCATTTATAAGTAGCTATACGGATGGTGACATAAAAGACAATATTATTTGCATTATTCGGTAATAATTTGCTAAATTGCATTATTTTAATTGAAGTAATGTTTCAAATGTAATAATAAAAATATTCATTAGAATAATTTCCAGAATTTTTTTGGCAACTATGATTTAATTGTACAATTCATGAAGGTTATCCGATTTTTATTAGCATCGATAATAACTATCTCCGTAACGGTGGGGCTCAATGTAAAATTATTCGATAAAATACCTCCGCTGGGTGCTTTTTTAGAGCCTTTTGGTGGATTTTGGCAAAATGCCGATAACGAAATATCGGAGCTGGAATCAGAAATTGCCATGAATGGTCTACAGCTGCCCGTAACCATTCAATACGACCAAAACCTGATCCCATCAATTCATGCTAAAAATGAAGCTGATCTATATTTTGCTCAAGGGTTTGTTACGGCTCGGCACCGGCTATGGCAAATGGAAATGCAAACAAGAGTAGCCGCCGGTAGGCTAAGCGAAGTTTTTGGGGCGTCACTATTGGAGGTTGATAGAATTAACCGAAGAAAAGGATTGGCCTATGGTGCAAAAAATGCCTTGAAATCGGCAAAACAAGATACCTCTTTGTTTCTTTTGCTGCAGAAGTATGCTGATGGTGTAAATGCTTATATCAATTCATTAGGAAAAGGTGACCTACCTTTAGAATATAAAATGCTTGATTATAAACCCGAGCTTTGGAGCCCTTACAAATCAATGCTACTATTGAAATACATGGCTGATTTGCTTTCAGGGTATGAAACAGACCTGGAAAATACGAATATTTTAAAAATCTGGGGGAAGGATACATTTAATTTATTGTTTCCTGACAGAAATATAGGTGATAAACCCATCATCCCTACTACTCATGACTGGGATTTTGAACCTTTAACAATACCTGAAGCAGATAATAATTACATTGATGCGCTAATAAGTTCTGTATACAAAAAACCTGACCCGAGTAATGGAAGCAATAATTGGGTTGTAGGCGCTAACAAAACTGCCGATGGTGCCCCGATATTGGCAAACGATATGCACCTACCCCTCAACCTACCTTCAATTTGGTTTTTACTACAGCTCAATTCTCCTCAAACTCAGGTATTTGGAGCCAGCATACCGGGTGCCATGGGTGTGATAGCAGGTTTTAATGATTCTATAGCCTGGGGAATGACTAATGCGAAAAGAGATGTAATAGACTGGTATAAAATAGATTTTCGGGATCAGGAAAAAAATGAATACCAATATGGTAATCAATGGCTCAAAACACAGAAAATAGTAGAAAAATTTGAAATACGCGCCGAAGAGCCATTTTATGACACAGTAGTTTATACTCATTATGGCCCAGTCGTTTACGATGAGAACTATCCTTCTTCAAGTAATTTAGAAGGTTACGCGATGAAATGGATAGCACATCAACCTTCCAATGAACAAAAAACATTTTACTTATTAAACAATGGAAATAATTACCAAGATTACCAACAAGCAATAGCCAACTACCAATGTCCGGCACAAAACTTTGTATTTGCTGCTGTTAATAAAGATATTGCCATACATGTTCAGGGTAAATTTCCACTCAAGTGGCCCCAACAAGGCAAGTATTTACTTAATGGAAGTAACCCCTTACACGAGTGGCAAACATACATCCCTTTTGAACACAATCCTAACTCGCTCAACCCGGAAAGCGGCCATTTAAGCTCTGCTAATCAATACCCGGTTGATTCACTATACCCATATTATATTTATGATGCCTATTATGAGGATTTTCGCAATAGACGTATTTATGAAAAATTAGAATCAATGCAAAACATCGAGATTCAGGACATGATGGACTTGCAACAAGATATTTTTAATAAAAAAGCAGAACTCTCCTTGCCAAAAATGTTGAATAGACTGGACAGCAATACCCTTTCCGGCAAGAGTGTAGAAGTATATCAAACACTGAAAAATTGGGACTACCTGACCAGTTTAAGCAAAGCAGCTCCGGCTTATTATGAAATTTGGTGGAAAAAGCTCAATACTATGCTTTGGGATGAATTTACAAATGATACCATTCCACTTCGCCGACCAGAAGCCATTAATACCATTCGATTTTTAGATACTGAAAATTTTGCTTTTGCCGATGTAAAAAGAACTCCACAAAAAGAAAACTTAGATGACTTGTTGAGGAAAAGTTTTACCAGTATGCTGGATTCGATAAGAATATGGGAAGAAAAAGAAGGCCAGCAAATATCTTGGGGCGGCCTCAAATCGACAGCAATTCAACATTTACTTAAAATCCCTTCCTTTAGTATAATGGATGCTGGTGTAGGAGGCTACAGTAATATTATAAATGCCAATAGTGAGAATCATGGTGCTTCTATTAGAATAATAGTGCAAATGGGCAATCCTGTTAAAGGATGGGTAATTTATCCGGGAGGACAATCAGGAACACCGGGAAGTAAATATTATGATAACCTGGTGGAACCTTGGGCCAAAGGAGATTATTTGCCTGTTTCACTTACTCAACCACTACCAGCAACAGATGAAAATATTTTATTTAGCCAAACCTTAAATCCTTAAGATGAAGTTTTTATTAAAAGTAATATTAATTGCAGGATTAAGTTTTATTTCCGCTTTCTTTCTCCCCTGGTGGATTGTTGTAGTTTGTGCATTTTTACTTAACGCATTAATAGGCAGTGGCCCTTTAAATTCATTTTTAAGTGGCTTTTTAAGTATTGGTTTATTATGGATGATAGCAGCGTGGATCATCTTTTCCGGAAGTGAAGGAGACCTGGTACTCAGACTTGCCCCCCTCTTTAGAGCCAATGAAGGGGTTGTATTGGTAGTTTATACCGCTAGTTTAGGAGCTTTGGTAGGAGGACTCGGAGGGCTGAGTGGCTGTTACTTCCGCAGATTATTCAGCAACGATAAAACCTCAGAAAAATATTATTAATTAAAAGTTTATCCTTCCAAGGTCTGTCGAAGTAAATGACTTGTTAATTTAGGATCGGCCTTGCCTCTACTTAGTTTCATAACTTCACCCATAAACATTCCGATAAGGCCTTTTTTACCTTTTTTATATTCTTTAACTTTGTCTGGGAATTTATCTAACACCTGATTGATCAGTGGTTGTAAACTACTGCTGTCGCTTTCTTGTAAAAGATTGAGTTGCTCTGCAACCTCCTGGCAACTTTTATCTGGATTTAACATCAATTCCGGAAATATCTTTTGACTGGCCGCGCTAAAACTTACTTTACCGCTATCAATCAATTGAATTAATTCACTGAGTTTTTTCGGCGATAGTGGAAAATCAGCTACATCACTCTTTTTTTCTTTTATCCATGATTTCACAGGCCCCATAAGCCAATTAGAGACTTTTTTTGGCTCTACTTTTAGTTCACACGCTGCCTTAAAATAGGCAACCATCTCTTTAGACTCGGTAATAAATGTAGCATCGTATTGAGGCAGTTGATATTGCTGCATTAGCTCCTGAAAAATTTCCTCCGGCATAGTAGGTATTTCAGATTTTATCGCGTTTAACCACTCATCCGAAATTACTAAAGGGCAAATGTCAGGTTCAGGAAAGTACCGATAGTCGGTAAGCTTCTCCTTGGTTCGCATACCGTGGGTAGTGATCGAATTAGCATCAAATAGCCTGGTTTCACATATAATCTCCTCACCAGCTTCTTTCAACGAAATTTGCCGGGCTATTTCAAAATCAATAGCTTTTTGCACGTTCTTTATAGAGTTCATGTTTTTTACTTCCACCTTATTACCCAATTCAGTATCGTCTTTAAGCATGATAGAAACATTGGCATCACATCGCATAGACCCTTCCTCCATATTGCCATCACAAATTTCAAGATAACGCACCATCTTTCTTATTTCGGTAAGCAGCGCTGCAGCTTGCTCAGAGTTATCCATATCTGGCTCGGTCACTATTTCAATCAATGGCACTCCTGCCCTATTTAAATCTACCAGTGTATCGTATTTATCGGCTGTGTGATTTGATTTACCAGCATCTTCTTCCATGTGAATCTTGTGTAAAACAACTTTTCTTTCGCCTTCCGAAGTATTGATTTTAATATAGCCTCCTTGGCAAATCGGGGTTTTGTCTTGCGTTATTTGATAACCTTTCGGTAAATCAGGATAAAAATAATTTTTTCGATCAAAAATATTAAATCTGGTAATTTCACTATGACAAGCAAGCCCCATCTTAATCGCGTATTCTACTACTTTTTTATTGAGCTTCGGCAATGTACCCGGATGGCCCAAAGTTATAGGGGTAATATTGGTGTTTGGCTTTCCGCCAAAAGCTGTCGAATCCCATGCAAAAATCTTGCTCTTGGTAAGTAATTGAGCATGCACTTCTAATCCTATTACAACTCTATACTTTTCCCTGGCTGCTGTTTTCATTATTTAATTTTAATCCCTAAATTTAAAATGCTTAAAATAAATAAAATAATTCAGCAAAAATAGTAAGTTTGGCTTATAAATCAGGAAATATTAGTAAAATTTATGGTCAATCGTTAAATAAATTATATTTTCAGGTAAAAGTTTTGCAAAATGGAATGTATAATAATAAAAACCAAATAATTAATTACCGGGATGCTAATATTTGAAATAAGAAACCTATAATTGTCACTGATCCTTTCAATTAAAGTTAATCATTTTCTGTGTTTTTTGATGATAGCATCTGTCAAACCAATGGAGTTATGTAAATTTGTGATCTTTGAAATTATTTTCAGATATTATCAACTAAATCAAAAATGAACAATACAATAAAGTCCATTGTTACACATCCTGTAGAAATGGTTCCATCCTGGACGGTAGCTTTATTTGATCCAACTACAGGCGATTTGCCACGCAGAAAACTAGATGAAGATAAAAGTAAGCTTTATATGCAAGCCATTGCTAAAGCAGGAGCTCCGGGTGTATTATTGGCAGCGTCTACCGGTTGGGGACATGCCAGGAATTTTGTTGAGCATCGCCATACATTAGCTGTTGGCGGAGAGGCAGAACTGGGGCCCTGTATAAAACAGGCTTTAATAAGGATTGAAGACCCTTTGGAGGAGAATAAAAAATTGATACAGGAACTGAAAGACTGGGGGTATGGAATGGTCTGGACCCGAAGAGGCTCAAATTTACCGGTAGGTGCGTCCGATGAAATTGTAACAGAACACATGCTGCCATTGGTAAAATCAGCTATCGAAGCAGAGATGCCGATTGGTATCTATTCGATTTCTACTGTAGATGGTGCCCCGCTTACTGCATCTGCTGCCAAATTATTACTTAGCAAACTTTCTGCTGCCGAGGCTCAATTTTTAGTGGCCATTAAAATTACAGAACCCGTTTTTGAGGAAAGCACTTTGGCTTATTTGCAAGAACCTTCATTTGATCATAAAAAAATCGTTCAAGGCTGGGATGCGTTTTATGCTGAAGCCCTTCAACAAGGCTTGCGCACCAATGGACACAATCACTGCGGAGCTACTTCTGGAGCTGCTACCTGCATGGTTTTTGCCTACAAGGCAATGTATGAAGCCACTTTGGCTAATGATTGGGATAAGCTTGCAGCCATTCAATCAGTAGTGTCCAAAGTGTTTTTTTCGATGCAAGGACCAGACAAAAGCAAGTTTCCTGACCTACAAACGGCAAAATGGGTAATGGGATTAGGTCATCCTTTAACCGAAAGCCGTGAGGAAAAAGATGCTGTAAAATTAATAAAAGTATTACATGAACTGGCGGAAGATAATGGATCAATGCAGACAGTTAAGTTAATAATGAAAAGCTTGCAAATAATGAATCAGTTTGGCATTGATAGCCCCATTCAAGCTCAATTAAATGAAGTTAATAGTAAATTAAAATGACCTTATTTTAATTTGAGAAGTGTAAAATATGGATTAATTATAGTCTCAAAATCAGCCATTGAACTTTTATAAGGTGACGATAGTTTAAAGCTTGATTAAAAAAACACATATAGATAATATTAGATAATTTTTATGGCAAAAGATCAGATTTCAGAACCTGAACATAAATTAATACTTAGAAATTTACGAATTACCGATTACGACGACATGGTGGAAGTAATGATTGCCACCTATCCTGATATTGAAGAGCATTGGAGCTACAAACAAATAAAAAAATTAATAAGAGTTTTTCCGGAAGGTCAGATTTGTATTGAAGATAAAGACAAAGTAATTGCCTTTCTTTTGACAGTGGTAGTAGACTATTCACAATTTGGTGACGACCATACTTATACCGAAATACTGGGAGATTATGAATTTGATACTCACAATCCTAAAGGAGATGTTCTATATGGAATAGAAGTAATTGTGCATCCGGAATATCGTAATATGCGCTTGGGAAGAAGGCTTTATGATGCCAGAAAAGATATTTGCGAAAAGCTAAACTTAAAAGCAATAGTGGCTGGTGGTCGCATGCCCAATTACTATAAGTACAGTTACAAAATTGAACCGAAAGAATATATTGAGAAGGTAAAATCGAAGGAAATTTACGACCCCGTGCTTAGTTTTCAATTGAGCAACGAATTTCATGTAAAGCAAGTAATTACCAATTACATGCCGGAAGATAATGAATCGAAATCTTATGCCACTCTTCTGGAATGGAGTAATATTTATTATAGTAAAAAGAAAAAAATACTTGACGAGCAAAAGTCGGTTGTGCGAATTGGGCTTGTTCAATGGCAAATGAGAAATGTTAACTCATTGGATTCTTTATTTGAAAATGCCGAGTTTTTCGTGGATGCGGTTAGTAGTTACAAAGCAGACTTTCTTTTATTTCCCGAACTATTTATGGTACCTTTAATGGCAGAATTTAATGAATATGGAACCTCTCAGGCCATTAGAAAATTATCACAATTTACGGAAGACATCCAAAATAAGTTCATTGAATTTGCCCTTTCTTATAATATTAATATCATAGCTGGTAGCATGCCTCTCTATGAAAATGATAAACTGTACAATGTGGCTGCTTTGTGTCGACGAGATGGCACCTTGGAATATCAATATAAAATCCATATAACACCATCTGAAGCCTATGATTGGGGTATTACCGGTGGAGAAAAAATTGCTGTCTTCGACACTGATGTGGGCAAAATAGGCATTTGCATCTGTTATGATGTGGAATTTCCCGAACTAGCAAGACTATTAGCCAGAGATGGAGTTCAAATTTTATTTGTGCCTTTTGCAACTGATACTCAAAATGGTTATCAACGAGTACGTATGTGTGCACAAGCAAGAGCCATAGAAAATGAATGCTACGTTGCAATAGCTGGTAGTGTGGGCAATTTACCCAAAGTACGCAACATGGATATTCAATTTGCCCAATCGGCAGTATTTTCACCATGTGATTTTGCTTTCCCAACAAATGGTGTAGTTGCAGAAGCTACCCCAAATACTGAAATGACCATTATTGCTGATGTGGATCTTGATTTATTGAAAGAACTACATATCCATGGAAGCGTAAGAAATCTTAAAGATAGACGTACAGATTTATACTCGGTAAATTTATTA